>JADFSQ010000005.1 GCA_022560715.1 Bacteroidota bacterium | reverse complement strand
AGAGTCTTTTATAAACTATTTATGATTTTTTTAGTGAAAAAGGCTTTAGTACATGACAAAAAATTAAAATTACATCAATAACATTACTCGCTATATATTTACGTAACTGATAATCAAAAGATTAATTAGACCTCACAGGTTTTTGAAACCTGTGAGGTCTATTAACAATTTATTTTAAAAAACAACAAATTAAAATCATTTTACGATTTTTGTTTAAAGTTAACTAAATCAAGTAAAACAAGAATCTTTTAGAAACTAATTGAGATTTTTTTTAGTAAAAAAGGCATGTACTCAACATCTTGTGCTGGACTTGATTCAGTATGATTGGCAACAATATAATTTGCTAATATATATCATAGCTGAAAAACTTTAAGTACTTTTAACTTTAGCGCACTTTAAGTACTGAATAGTTACAGCTTCATTTTACAAATTAATCGAAAAGAGATTCTACTTTCTTAAGAGAGCGAGGCAAACTACAAACTACAATTCTATCCCCAACTTCAACTTTAAAACCTCCCAAAGCAATAAGTCCCTTACCATTACGAATAACGCCTCCAATTATGGCCGAGCGTGGAAAGTTTAATTCTCTAATTGTTTTATTGCATATTTTTGAAGTTGGCTTCACAACAAATTCTAACAGTTCTGCATTCATATTGTTAAGTTTTGTCATGGCAACGACTTCCCCTTTTCGTATATATCTAAAAATATTATTGGCGGCTAAAAGCTTTTTATTAATTAACGTATCGATACCAATAGAATGAGATAATTCAAAATAATCCATATTTTCTACTAATGCAATCGTTTTTCTAACACCTTTAGATTTGGCAACTAGACAGGACATGATATTAGTTTCGGAGTTTCCCGTTACCGAAATAAAAGCGTCCATATCACTAATATTTTCTTCATCTAATAAATCTACATTTCTACCATCTCCTCTTATTACTAAAGCATTAGGTAACTCATCGGCAAGCTCAAAAGCCCTATCCTTATTTTTTTCAATAATCTTAATATTAAACTTACTATGAGTTAAATTTTTAGCTGCTTTAAAGCCTATTCTCCCACCACCAAGAATCATTACATCTTTGATTTGAGTTTTAATTTTTCCTGTGAGTTTGCATAGTTCTTCATCTCCACCTTTTGAAGTTACAAAAACTACATGATCTCCTTCTTTAAAAACAGTGTCTCCTCGTGGAATAATAGTGTATTGAGTTCCGTATCGCTGGATTGCTATTGGTACAAAATGAATTTCGGGAATTAGTTTTGCAGCATCTTTTACCGATTTACCAACAAATAAAGCTGTTCTTGATAAGTTTAAACCCAGCATGGTTAAAGCACCATTTTCAAACTCGTAAGTATCATCAAAAGCTGATTGATTTAATAACAGTTCAATTTCGGCAGCAGCTAAAGATTCTGGAGAAATTAATTCGTCTATACCAAATTTAATAAATCCGAGTTCCTCTTTATGGTCAATAAACTCTGTGTTAGAAATTCTTGCAATCGTTTTTTTGGCACCTAATTGTTTTGCTAAAACACAGGTTGTAATGTTTGCAGTTTCAGACGAAGTAACAGCTATTACTAAATCTGATATATGTACTCTGGCTTCTTTTAAATTGGAAATTGAAGTAGAGTCTCCCTTAATAACCTTAATGTCTAAACGATTATTGGCATAATTAAGACTTTCCTTATTGGTATCTATTAAAGTTATTTCTTGAGATTCGTAAGATAATAGTTTTGCTAAATGAAACCCGACTTCTCCAGCGCCAGCAATAATAATCTTCATCTGTAATATTAATTATAAAGAATAGCAAATATACTTTATTTTTAGGGATTTGAATATGAAATGTATTTCTTTGCATCAAATTAGTGACTATTAAAAATAGTAATGTCCAGTAAAGTAAAGCCATATAAAAATAGTGATTTAAGCAAAAAAGAGCAAGTCACCAAGATGTTTGATACTATTTCTAAAGAATATGATAGCCTCAATAGAATAATTTCATTTGGCATAGATGTAAAATGGAGAAAAAAAGTTGTTGATATTGTTGCTAAATACCATCCGGAAACCATTCTTGATATTGCTACAGGAACAGGTGATCTTGCTATAAATCTTACTAAAACCAATGCCTCAAAAATTATTGGATTAGATATTAGTGAAGGTATGTTAAATGTTGGTCGTAAAAAGATTGCTAAAAAAAAATTAGAAACCACTATTGAAATGGTAATTGGAGATTCTGAAAATCTAACTTTTGCTGATAATTCATTCGATGCAATAACTGTTGCTTTTGGAATACGTAATTTTGAAAATTTAGAAAAAGGGCTTTCAGAAATTTTACGTGTGTTAAAGCCAAATGGGATTTTCGTTATTTTAGAGACTTCCATCCCAACAAAAATACCTTTTAAACAAGGTTATAAGTTTTACACTAAAGGTATTTTACCTATAATTGGTAAGCTATTTTCTAGAGATAAAGTAGCCTATTCTTATTTATGCGAATCCGCATCTGTTTTTCCTTATGGAGAGGCTCTTAACAATATTTTACATGAAACTGGGTTTACAAGTGCGAAAGCTTTACCACAAACATTTGGTGTAGCTACAATTTATAAAGCAACTAAACTTTAGAATGAAGCGAGCATGATAAACATTTCTCATCCAAAGAAACGTAAGTTCAATGACTCCTTTAAAATAATAAAAACGGAGTTAAATGATTATCAGAGAACAGTCCCGATAGCTATCGGGATGACCTTTGAAAAACAATAGATATTAACATATGAAAAAATTATTTGTAATACTATCTTTTTTATTTGCGTTGCAAACTGTTTCGGCACAATTGTTTAGTAAAGAAAAAATCTTAAAAGATGCAAATGGAGGAAAAGGATCATTAGATAATAATTTATTAAGATGGGGCTATTTTCTTGGCTTTAATAACTACGATTTTAATTTTGATTACAATCAAAATCTCGGAGATATTCAAGTATTAAAATCTGTTGGTTTTAACGTAGGTTTAATAGGAAACTTACGTATTAACGAGTTTTTAGATTTAAGATTAGAGCCAGGGCTAATTATAACAAACCGAGAGCTTAATTATCCTTCTAGTTTTTTTCAAGGTATGAGTTTCAATCCGAATGATTTAATACGAGAAGTACGCTCGACTTATATACATATTCCGTTATTGTTAAAAATATCTACTAAGCGTGTTAGCAACTTAAAACCTTTTATTGTGGGTGGCTTTTCTACCGCATTAAATTTATCAAGTAATGAAGATAATCCCAACGATAATAGTGTTGGACAATTTAGAACAAAAACAAACGTCTTTTTTTATGAGCTGGGTTTTGGTATAGATTTTTATTTGAGTAATTTTAAATTTACACCTTCCATTCGTGGCGTATTTGCGTTAAATGATGAGTTGGTAAAAGATTTAGATCCAAATAGTCCTTGGACAAGTAATATTAAATCTATGAAAACCAGAGGCTTATTTATCAACTTTACGTTTCAGTAATTATTTAGTGCCTTAAGTTAAAAGTATTTAGAGTGCACTAAAGTGAATGAATTCTTTTCAACTAAAATTAAATTTTGGAGCTTATCCAATAATCTGTCCTCGATTTTTCATATTTGAATAACTTTAAGTACTTATAACTTTAACATACTTTAAGCACTAAATAGTTACAAAGCTCTTCTTTTAAACTCACTTAACAAAATAGCAGTTGCGCTTGCCACATTTAAGCTTTCAGCCTCTTGTATATCTCCAAATCTTGGTATAGAAATCCGATCTGTAATTTGAGATTCTACCTCTTTGGAAATTCCGTTAGCTTCATTACCTAATACTAAAATTCCAGAGTTAGGCAACTTCAAATTATAAACAGTTTCGCCATTCATAAAAGCTCCAAATTTTTGCATGCCTTTTTGTGCAGACAAGAAACTCTCTAAATCTAAATAAGACACATTAACTCGAGTAATAGAACCCATTGTAGCTTGTATTACTTTTGGGTTATAACAGTCAACAGTTTCTGTATTGCAAATCAAATCTTTAACTCCAAACCAATCACACAACCTAATAATTGTTCCTAAATTTCCAGGATCTCTTACATCGTCTAATGCCACAATAAGATTGCTAAAATCTATAGGCTTTGGTTTTGAAATTTTAAATACGGCTAATACTACATTTGGTGTCTTCAAAAAGCTTATAGCGTTTAGTTCATTTGGTGTGATTGTTGTTTGTAAAACATCTGAAACATCGAATTCTAACGTAGTTGTAAAGAGTTGATTTAACTGTAATTTAGAATTTAAAAATTCAAGAATAGCCTTTTTACCTTCAACTACAAATAGCTGATGTTGTAAACGGTACTTTTTTTGTTTTAAACTCGTTATTAGTTTTATTTGATTTTTACTCAACATACAAACCAAAATTTATATTACTTCCGACTTAATTATTTTAATCTTTTTTTTCAGAGGAAATAATGTATTTTTGAACCTATAATTAGGTGTTATAATTTATAAATCTAAACTTATTTTTTTTAGTTGAAACAAACTCTGGTAAAAATATCATTATTTATATTAATTACATTGGTTATCACATCTTGTAATGTTATAAAAAGAGTTGGAGAAAACGAACATTTATTAACACAAACTTCGGCTTATGTCAATGGTAAAAAAAATACAACCGAGGAAATAAACAACCTCATCTCCCAACATCGAAACAGCAAATTATTAGGTTTCCCGCTGCGTTTGCATATTTATAATTTAGCACGCAAAAACAGAGATTCGATGTTTGAAGATTGGTTAGATAAGAAGTCCAAACGTAGAGAACGCTTAACAAAAAAATTATCTAAAAAACAGTTAGATCAACTAAAAACCTCATCTATCGGGTTTAACAATTGGCTGCGAAAAACAGGTGAAGCTCCAGTAATTGTTGACACAATAAAAACTCGGAAATCTAAAAATAAATTAGATGGCTATTATTTTGCAAATGGTTGGTTTGATGTAAAAACGACTACTAAAATAACAAGGAATGATAACCAACGAGCTACAATAGATTACAATGTTAAAACCGGTGAACCCTATATTTTAGACTCTCTTACAACTAATATTGCTTCGCCAATTATTGATTCTCTATACCAAAAAGGCAACGAAAATACATTTATTAAAAAAGGCAATCAATACAAGGAAAATGACTTTACAAAAGAACGAGAACGGTTAACTAATAGCTTTAGAAATTCTGGAGTTTATCATTTTACTCAAGATTATATTTTATTTGAGCTTGACACCATAGGAACCGGTAAAAAAGTAAATAATCTTACTCAAATAGGAGATAGAATTATTAGAAACGAAGACTCTGTTGCATTAGTAGATTTTAAGATTTACAAAATAAAAGAAGTCAATATTTATACCGATGATAATTTTGGAAGCAAAAATAAAACCATACAAGATTCTGTATATTTTGATGGTTATAACCTTTACAGTTATGGCAAAATGAGGTATCGCCCAAAAGCATTGACAGATGCTGTATTTATCTCTAAAGGAAGCATTTTTAAAGATATAGACCGAACCAGGACTTATCGTTATTTAAGTGAATTAAAGACCTTTAAATATCCCAATATTATATATGAAGAAAACGAAAATGACACGACATTAACTGCAAACATTTATTTGACACCTCGCAAAAAATATGCTTTAGTTTATAATTTTGATGTTACACAAAGCAATATCCAATCAATTGGATTCTCGTTTAGTACATCGTTAATAATTCGTAATATTTTTAGAGGTGCTGAAACTTTAGAAGCCTCTGCTATTGGCACAATTGCTGCTTCAAAAGATGGAGCTAATAATGAAGACCCTTTTTTTGATATTAACGAATTAGGAGCCGATATAAAACTAACAATTCCCAGATTCTTTTTCCCTTTTAAAACCGAAAAAATCATACCTAAATTCATGTCACCCAGCACAAGAATTAGCCTTGGATTCACGAGTCAAACTAACATTGGTTTGGATAAACAGACCGTTAATGGTATTTTTAATTATCGTTGGACTCCTTCAAAAACTGTTACCCACAGTTTTAATCCTTTCAATGTTCAATATATAAGAAATCTTACTCCGAAAAATTATTTTAATGTCTATCAAACTTCTTATGAAAGCTTAAACGATATTGCCCAAGTGTATAACGAAAACCCACTTAATGTGGATAACTCTGGAAATTTAATCATCCCAAATGGTGCTGATAATTTTACATCTGAAGTTTTAGGTGAAGAAACTCTATTAGTTCCTGAAGATGATGATTACCAAACCGTAAATAATATAGGCGAACGCAAAAACAGACTTACAGAAAACAATCTTATTTTCGCAACAAGTTTTAGTTACACAAAAGATAAACGTGAGAGCTTGTTCGATGAAGATTTTTCAATTTTTAAAATAAAAATAGAGCTTGCTGGCAATGTACTTGCATCTACATCAAGACTTTTAGGCCTGAAAAAAAACGATGACGGTCGCTACGAGTTATTTGGAGTTTCCTATTCACAATATATTAAAACTGAATTCGATTATATAAAACACTGGCGTTTAGGAGGAAACAATATACTTGCAATGCGAAGTTTTTTCGGAATTGCAATTCCTTATGGTAACTCAAGTAATATCCCTTTTTCTAAAAGTTTTTTTGCTGGAGGAACCAACGATAATAGAGCTTGGGCAGTATACGATTTAGGTCCCGGAAGCTCCGATAGCAATAACGAATTTAATGAAGCTAATATGAAATTGGCTTTTAATATAGAATATCGTTATAATTTGTTTGGAAATGTAAAAGGTGCATTTTTTATAGATGCTGGTAATATTTGGAACGTACTTGACGATGTCTCAGACGACAATGCTACATTTACTGGGTTTAGCTCTCTAAAAGATATTGCGGTTGGTTCTGGTTTTGGTTTGCGTTATGACTTTGGCCTTGCTGTTTTTCGTTTTGATATAGGGTTTAAAACTTACGACCCTTCTTATAAAGACCGGAATCGATGGTTTAACGATTATAATTTTGGTAATGCCGTCTATAACATTGGTATTAATTACCCTTTCTAGTTTTTAATATTTTCTTCAAGACTATAACGATTTCGTGGTTTCATCAGTATAACTACCTACAAAACCACAGCTTTATTATTAAAATTGATTACTTTTGATGTATGCTCAACGCATTTAGGTTTTCGGGAATTTTGACGAACTTATTTTTTTCTTTGTCAAGGCAAAATTTTCAAGCATAGCCGTAGCTATGGTTTAGAATTTTAACACAGGGAAAGGAAAAAAGAAGGAGTAAAAAACCCGAAAAGCTATGTGTGCTGAGTATATTCAATAACACAACTAATAAATTATAAAAATGAATCATAATATCAAAGCTGGAGTAGCTACAGGAAAAGAAGTTCAAAACATTTTTAAATATGCTAAAGAAAAAGAATTTGCATTGCCAGCAGTTAATGTAATTGGCTCAAACACTATTAACAGTGTTTTAGAAACTGCCAGAGGTTTAAATGCTCCTGTGATTATTCAATTTTCAAATGGTGGGGCAGCCTTTAATGCAGGTAAAGGATTAAGCAATGAGAATCAAAAAGCTGCAATTGCAGGTGCTATTATTGGTGCAAAACACATTCATTTATTGGCCAAAGAATATGGTGTTCCTGTAATTTTACATACGGATCATTGTGCAAAAAAACTGTTGCCTTGGATTGATGGTTTATTAGATGCAGGCGAAAAACATTTCGCAGAAACAGGAAAACCACTTTACAGTTCGCACATGATAGACCTTTCTGAAGAGCCTATAGAAGAAAATATTGAAATTTGTAAACGCTATTTAGAACGTATGGCAAAAATGGGAATGACTTTAGAAATCGAACTCGGGATTACTGGTGGTGAAGAAGATGGTGTAGATAATACAGATGTGGACGATTCTAAATTATATACTCAACCTGAAGAAGTAGCTTATGCTTATGAAGAATTAAGCAAAATTAGTAATCAGTTTACAATTGCTGCAGCTTTTGGTAACGTTCATGGAGTTTACAAACCTGGAAACGTAAAATTAACGCCAAAAATTCTTAAAAACTCTCAAGAACATATCTCTCAAAAATTTAATGTTGAACATAATCATATCGATTTTGTATTTCATGGTGGCTCTGGTTCTACAGTCGAGGAAATAAGAGAAGCTATTGGTTATGGTGTTATAAAAATGAATATCGATACAGATATGCAATACGCTTTTATGTCTGGTATTCGCGATTATTTTAAAACTAACAAAGATTACTTACAATCTCAAATAGGAAATCCCGAAGGCAACGATATGCCAAATAAAAAGTATTACGATCCTAGAAAGTGGCTTCGAGAAGGTGAAAATACTTTTGTAGAACGATTAAAACAAGCCTTTCATGACCTCAATAATGTAAATACTCTTTAAAATAATTTGGGCGTTACCACTAAATTAAAAACAAAATTTTAATTTAGCGGTCAGGCTTTCGCAACTCGCTTCCCAAAAATGGAGAGCTCAAACAAATTGCTTAATCCTTAACGCAAACTAGATGAAGATAAAAATCAAAAATCGTAAATCAAAAATCGTAAATCGTAAATCGTAAATCACAATGGCTTGGTTTAAAAGAACACATAAAGGAATACAAACACCTACCGAATCTAAAAAAGACACTCCCAAAGGTTTATGGTATAAATCTACCACAGGAAAAATAATTGATACCGAAGAATTAGAAAATAATTTTTATGTAAGCCCAGAGGATGGTTATCATGTAAGAATTGGCAGTAAAGAATATTTTAAAATTCTTTTCGACGATAATACGTTTAAAGAACTTGATGCCCATTTAACATCCAAAGATCCTTTAAAATTCGAGGATAAAAAAAAGTATAAAGACCGTTTAAAAGCTGCACAAGAAAAAACCAAACTTAAAGATGCAGTACGCACAGCAGTCGGGAAATCGAAAGGTAAAGATATCGTTATTGCTTGTATGGATTTTAGTTTTATTGGTGGATCGATGGGTAGCGTAGTGGGCGAAAAAATTGCTCGTGCAGGCAGATATGCGCTAAAACACAAATTACCTTTTATTATTATTTCAAAATCTGGTGGCGCTCGTATGATGGAAGCTGCATTATCATTAATGCAACTCGCCAAAACATCATCAATGTTGGCACTACTCGCTGAAGCAAAAATTCCATATATTTCTATATGTACAGATCCAACAACCGGAGGTACAACTGCCTCTTTTGCTATGTTAGGAGATATTAATATTAGTGAACCCGGAGCGTTAATAGGCTTTGCAGGACAAAGAGTCGTTCGTGACACTATTGGAAAAGAATTACCAAAAGGATTTCAAAGTGCAGAATTCCTTTTAGAACATGGTTTTTTAGACTTTATCACACATCGAAAAAATTTAAAAAATAAAATAAACATATACATCGATTTAATTTTAAATCAACCTTTGAGAGCATAAAAAAAGCGACCTCCCGATAGCTATCGGGATAAGTCGCTTTTTATAACCAATTAAACATTAACCTAGTTAAGTATAATCTCTCTTACATTTCCATTATCGTTTGTAAATGTTGCTAGATTATCACAATCTCCATCACCATAATCTAAAACACCACTAAAATTTGTACGCTCTATATCTACAGATCCACTAACAAAATAATGACAAATTACTTCTCTACGCAATGGTATAACCACTTCGTAGCTATGTGCATTTCCATTTCTAAAGGTTGTCGTCCAATTTCCCGTTATTTCAAATACATTATCACTCCAAACTCCACTTCCATGACCTTCAATCCATTCTCTGACTTTAGTTCCTACTCGGGATGCTTCTACTCCATCAGGCCAAATAACTGTGATATCAACGGTTTTGGTAAATTGGGGATTGCCATTCTCATTAGAGAGTTCTTTTAAAATAGATGTCCCGCCAACAATATTTTTATTGTTAAAATAAAAACCGTCTAAAGTTTTTGTAATAAGCACTTGTTGTGCTTCTGGGTTTCTTTCATAAGATAAGATAATTTTTCCTTTTAAAACATTTCCTCTAATCAAGCATCCTTCAGTTCCAAAATCAATAGTGATCTCTCTAAAATTTTGTTCAATAACAACAGTAACAGTAACACAATCAGGTACATTGAAATGGGGAAGTGTTCGACCAGTTTCGCTACTTTCTTGAGTTTCAAAAACATCTATTGCAATGTCATCCATAGCTGCAGAAGCTTCATCAATTTCTGATGACAGCACAACTTCTGAATAGTCTTGCTGCAATTCTTGTTCATCAATTTCAACAGCTTCATTATCACTACAACCAAAAAAGGTAAGTGTAAAAACTGCTAATACCACTAACATGTTTCTAGTTAAATTCATTTTTTTACTCACCATAATTTTATTTAATTTATGGTGCTCGTGATTTTTCTTTGAAAAGTTCATAATTTTTTAGATTTAAGTTATTTTATAGTGTTAAGACTTTCTTAAAATAAAAAGGTTTAAAACGGTTAAATCTTTTTGCCACTAATACACAGATTTTACTCAATATGTTAATGTAAAATTGAAATAATTGCACAAATTTTAAAAAAATTTAAAGGATTTTCGTTAATGAAATAATAATTACTTGGATAAAGATATAATTCGTGAACCTGCCTGTTGGCAGTCAGGTTAGTGGCTTTTATATCATAATTTGATTTTAATGCGTTTGGCTAAACAAGAGCATTCAATTTGTTGTTAATCAAAATAATAGTTTTATATTTGCCGCTTGAAATAAAATCTTTCATAGAACTCATCTTGAATTTTTGTTTTTAACCGAAAATGAGATGGAATTTGTTCAGATAAGATACTTTTTGAAAAATTATAGTATAGCTAGATTTATGAAAAGTAACGAAATATGGACGAGTTTCAGCCATTTTTTAGGAAATAGAAAAGGTCAATATGAGTTTAATACATAAAAATCATTTACAATAATATTAGCATGTATTTAACAAAAGAAGTTAAAGAGAAAATCTTTAAAAAGTATGGTAAAGATGCAAAAAACACAGGTTCTGCCGAAGGACAGATAGCATTGTTTACACACCGAATTAATCACTTAACCGAGCACCTAAAGAAAAATCGTAAAGATTATAATACAGAACGTTCGTTAGTAATGTTAGTAGGTAAACGCAGATCATTACTAGACTATTTAACTAAAAAAGATGTTTTAAGATATCGTGCAATAGTTAAAGAATTAGGATTAAGAAAATAAAAAAATACCATGCTTTTTTAGTGTGGTTTTTTGTTTTAAAACACTCTAGTAAGAGATTAAATTACAACAGATTCTGAAATAAATTCAGAATAAAGAAGAAGCTAATTATTAGTTTTTCATTGGTCAAGACATATTATGTCACACAACTACAACACCAATTAAATGTAAATTGGAGCAATTAAAAAAATTTGAATTATTTTTAGATTAAACAAAGAAAAAAATTAAAGCATAGCCATAGCTACGGTTTTAGTTTTTGATGAAGTTTAAGTTAAAAAGAAACGATTTTTATTGCTTTTATTTGGATTTAAGTGGTGTAAAACAACACAACCCTGTCCGACCTACAAAAGGCGGAGACCATTGTTTAATTAGAATTAAAATATTTATGATTCCAAAAATTTTTAGAGAGGTCATAGACCTTGGTGATGGAAGAGAGATTTCCATCGAAACCGGAAAATTAGCCAAGCAGGCTCATGGTTCGGTAGTAGTACAAATGGGGAAAACTATGTTATTATGTACAGTTGTATCTAATTACAAAGCAAGCCCAGTTGATTTTCTACCTTTAACAGTAGATTACAGAGAAAAGTTTGCAGCAGCAGGACGTTATCCTGGTGGGTTCTTTAAAAGAGAAGCAAGACCAAGTGATGGCGAGATATTGACCATGCGTTTGGTGGATCGCGTTTTACGTCCATTATTCCCAAAAGATTATCACAACGAGGTACAGGTAATGATTCAATTAATGTCTCATGATGAAGATGTTATGCCTGATGCTCTCGCTGGTTTGGCGGCTTCAGCAGCAATACAATTAAGCGATTTTCCTTTTGAATGTGCAATTTCTGAAACGCGTGTTGCAAGAGTAAATGGTGAATTTATAATCAATCCAAGTAGAGCACAATTAGCAGAAGCAGATATAGATATGATGGTTGGCGCATCAATAGATTCGGTAATGATGGTTGAAGGCGAAATGGACGAATGTAGTGAAGAAGAAATGGCAGAAGCCATTAAATTTGCCCATGAAGCTATTAAAATACAATGTGCTGCTCAAATTAAATTAGCAGAAGCTGTTGGTAAAAAAGAAGTTCGGGAATATGAAACTGCAGTTGAAGATGAAGAATTAGAGAAGAAAATATACGATGCTGCTTACGATAGATGTTATGCAATTGCAAAACAAGGATTACCAAAACAAGAACGCAGTTTAGCATTTACTGAAGTTAAAGATGAAGTAAACGCAATGTTTTCTGAAGAAGAACAGGAAGAATTAGTCGATTTAATTTCTAAATACTACAATAAAGCTCAAAAAGCGGCTGTTAGAGATTTAACATTAAATGAAGGTTTGCGTTTAGATGGACGAAAAACTACAGACATCAGACCTATTTGGTGCGAAGTAGATTACCTACCATCAACACATGGTTCTGCTCTCTTTACACGTGGAGAAACACAAGCGTTAGCAACAGTAACTTTGGGCACATCCAGAGATGCTAATATAATTGACATGCCTTCTTATGAAGGTGAAGAACGTTTTTACTTACACTATAACTTCCCTCCTTTTTGTACTGGAGAAGCAAGACCTTTAAGAGGGACTTCCCGTCGTGAAGTAGGACATGGTAATTTAGCGCAACGTGGATTAAAAGGTATGATTCCAGAAGATTGCCCTTATACTGTAAGAGTTGTAAGTGAAGTTTTAGAATCTAACGGTTCGTCGTCTATGGCAACCGTTTGCGCTGGAACTATGGCACTTATGGATGCAGGTGTTCAACTTATAAGACCTGTTTCTGGTATTGCAATGGGATTAATTAGCGATGGTAAAAAACATGCTGTTTTAAGTGACATACTTGGTGATGAAGATCATCTCGGTGATATGGACTTTAAAGTAACAGGTACATCTAAAGGCATTACAGCTTGCCAAATGGATATTAAAATAAAAGGATTATCACACGATATTTTAGTAAGCGCACTCAACCAAGCACGTGAAGGTCGTTTACATATTTTAGAGAAAATAACTGATACTATTGCACAACCTAATGCAGATGTGAAGTCTCACGCTCCAAAAATGGTGACGAGAATAATTCCTAATGAATTTATTGGTGCTTTAATTGGTCCTGGCGGAAAAGTAATTCAGGAACTGCAAAAAGAAACCGGAACAACTATTGTAATTAATGAAGACCCTGTAACCGAAGAAGGTATTGTTGAAATCTTAGGAACTAATCAAGATGGAATCGATGCTGTTCTATCTAAAATTGATTCGATATTGTTTAAACCGGAAAGAGGCAGCGTTTACGAAGTTAAAGTGATAAAAATTCTTGATTTTGGTGCTGTTGTTGAATATACAGAAGCCCCTGGAAATGAAGTTTTACTTCACGTTAGTGAACTGGCTTGGGAACGTACAAACAATGTTACTGATGTAGTGAATCTTGGAGATATTATCGACGTGAAATATTTTGGTATTGACCCAAGAACACGAAAAGAAAAAGTATCTCGTAAAGCTTTACTTGAAAAACCAGAAGGTTATGTAGCAAGACCTCCAAGAGATAATAACAGAGGAAGAGACAATCGTGGACGTGATAACAGAAATCGGGATAATCGTCGCGACGACAGAAGACCTAGAGAAAATAAGGAAGATTAACTTCTTATATTTTATAAGCTTAAACCTCTCAAATTATTTTTTGAGAGGTTTTTTTATTTTTTTGTAACATTTCACTTAAACTGTACGTATAACTAATAGACACGTTAACAATCCCTCAAAAAATATAAATAGGAGACCTTTAGATGAGACAACTCAAAATTACCAAGCAGGTTACTAATAGAGAAACTGCTTCATTAGATAAATATCTTCAGGAAATTGGAAAAGTTGACCTAATTACTGCCGACGAAGAAGTAGAATTAGCACAACGTATTAAAGCAGGAGACCAACTGGCTTTAGAAAAATTGACCAAAGCAAATTTACGTTTCGTAGTTTCGGTAGCAAAACAATACCAAAACCAAGGATTAACCTTACCAGATTTAATTAATGAAGGTAATTTAGGCTTAATAAAAGCGGCTCAACGTTTTGATGAAACTCGTGGTTTTAAATTTATATCGTATGCTGTTTGGTGGATTCGTCAATCAATTCTACAAGCATTGGCCGAGCAATCTCGTATTGTTCGTTTACCATTAAATAAAATTGGTTCTATTAATAAAATTAATAAAACCTATGCGTTCCTTGAGCAATCACATGAACGCCCACCAAGCGCTGAAGAAATTGCAAAAGAATTAGACATGACGATTAACGACGTAAAAGAATCTATGAAAAATTCTGGTCGTCACGTTTCTATGGATGCCCCTTTAGTTGAAGGCGAAGACTCTAACCTTTATGATGTATTACGAAGTGGTGAATCTCCCAATCCTGATAGAAATTTATTGCATGAATCGTTACGTACTGAAATAGAAAGAGCTTTAGATACCTTAACACCTCGTGAAGCAGATGTTATACGTTTATATTTTGGTTTAGCAAATCAACATCCAATGACTTTGGAAGAAATTGGAGAAACATTCGATTTAACTCGTGAACGTGTTAGACAAATTAAAGAAAAAGCGATACGAAGATTAAAACATACATCTCGTAGTAAAATATTGAAAACTTATTTAGGATAATCGTATATTTACGACTAAATAAAAGTAACAAACAGTTTATGTTCAACTCGTTTGAGCATTTCATAACTGTTCGTTTTTTGATTGATGAAAGAACCCTCGGCTGATTACTGAGGGTTCGTTTTTTTAGTGAAACTTTGGTTTAATTTTAAACCAATTAGTTGAACTAATCACGCTTTTTGGCGTGATCTCATTAATACAATATTATTATATTTGCTAAAACTTAACAACTAATCACTAAATGAGTTCTAAATTAATTGCACCTTCAATTTTAGCTGCTGACTTTGGCAACCTGCAACGTGACATAGAAATGGTAAATAACAGTGAAGCCGATTGGTTTCATATAGATATTATGGATGGTGTTTTTGTTCCTAATATTTCTTTTGGTATGCCTGTTTTAAAAGCCATTGCAAAACATGCAAATAAAACCATTGATGTGCATTTAATGATTGTAGATCCAGACCGTTACATCAAAACATTTGCTGAATTGGGAAGTAACATTCTAACAGTTCATTATGAAGCTTGTACTCATTTACATAGAACATTACAAGCCATAAAAGCTGAAGGCATGAAAGCCGGAGTAGCTCTTAATCCTCATACAAATATTAATGTTTTAGAAGATACCATTAACGATATTGATTTAGTATGTGTTATGAGTGTTAACCCTGGTTTTGGAGGACAGAGTTTTATTGAGAACACCTATAGTAAAGTAGCACAACTTAAAGAATTGATAACACGAAAAGGTGCTTCCACATTAATTGAAATTGATGGAGGTGTTACCAATAAAAATGTAAAAGCTTTAGTTGATGCAGGAGCAGATGTACTTGTTGCTGGTAGTTATGTGTTTAAAAGTGATAATCAACTGGAAACTATTAGAGATTTAAAGACTTTAGCTAATTCTAAATAAAATTCGAAACCTTTATTTGAGCAAAATAATATTAGCAAACGTTAAATTAATGTTAAATACATACAGACTTGTCTGTTTATAAAATATTTGTTATATGTTTGTCCAATGAAAAAATTAGGTGTAAAAGAAAGAATTATAGAGACAGCATCAAATTTGTTTTATTTTCAAGGGTATAACCAAACTGGAATAAATCAAATAATTGCCGAAGCAGGTGTTGCTAAAGCGAGTTTGTATCAGCATTTTAGATCCAAAGAAGATATTGCCGTTGCCTATTTAAAAGGAAGACATATAATGTGGATGGGGAAATTAAACGAATGTGTAGAAAGAAAAAATCACGAAAAGGGAAAGGTTTTAGGTTGTTTTGATTACTTGACCGAATGGTTAACAGAGGTTAATTATAGAGGGTGTGGATGGCAAAATATTATTGCAGATTTACCAGAAGACCATACAAAAATAAAAGATCAGGTAATCTTACATAAAAACGAGTTTAGAGATTGGATTCATAATTTGTTAAAAGAAGAAAAGATATATATAGATGAACAGGCAGAAGAATTAGGAGATGAAATTCTAATCCTAATTGAAGGCGCTATTATACTATCTCAAATACAAAAAAATGACTGGCCTATTAAAACAGCTAAAAGAGCATGTGTAAGGTTATTATCTTAACGACGACTTTAAAATTTGCTAACTATAAAACAGACTTGTCTGTCTATAAATAAAATTATATGAATAAATTAATACCACCTTTTACAAAGGAAACAGCAAAAGCAAAAGTACAAGCAGCAGAAGACGCTTGGAACAGCAAAAATCCAGAAAAAGTATCTATGGCATATACTATGGATTCTAAATGGAGAAACAGAGACCTGTTTTTTACAGGTAGAGAAGCCATTGTCGAATTTTTAAATGACAAATGGAGTAAAAAATTACACTATAAACTTAAAAAAAACTTATGGTCATTCACAGATAACAGAATCTCCGTGCGGTTTGAATATGAGTGGCAAGATGGAGCAACCGGACAATGGTACAGAACCCATGGTAATGAGCATTGGGAATTCGACAAAGACGGCAAAATGCAAATAAGGGATATGAGTGCCAATGACATTAAAATAAATAAATCAGAAAGAAAATTATAAACAAATTATTAATTATTAAAACTCAAATTATGAAAACTTTAAAACCGCTTCTAATAGAAGAAGCAAACACAAACTCACAAGAAATTTTTAACAATGTAAAAAGTAAAATAGGAATGTTACCAAACTTGTACGCAACAATGGGAGTATCAGATAAATTGCTAGGAGGATTTTTAACATTCACTGAAACATTAAAAAGTGGTGAATTTTCCAGTAAGGAATATGAAGCTATTGCCTTGGCAACATCACAAGCTAATGGTTGTGCATATTGCTTATCAGCGCATACAGCCATTGGAAAAATGAACGGATTTACAGAAGAAGAAACTATAGAATTAAGAAACAATACTATTGTAGATTTAAAACTGAATGCTTTAGTAACACTAACGAATCAAATTGTTATAAGAGATGGACATGCTTCCGAAAACTCTATACAAAATTTTTTAGATGCTGGATATAGCAAAGCAGCGTTTGCAGAATTAATCGCCGTTGTGGCTCTTACAACAATAACAAATTATATATTCCATAATGGAGGCTTTGAAATAGATTTTCCAAGAGCTCAAAATTTAGAAGAATTACTAATCGCATAACTTACAAATAAACACTAAATAAACAAATTATGAAAACACAAATTAGAACATCAGTATTTCGAATTGCACTTTTAGCAATATTATCTTTAGGCGTATTTGCCTTTAACACTCCAAATGAAAAAGCAGAGAACAGTAATGAAATTACTACCCAACCAACATTTCACAAAAACGTAACAGTAAACGGAATTAACATTTTTTATCGTGAAGCAGGAGATACAAGTAAACCTACCATATTATTATTACATGGTTACCCAACATCGTCTCATATGTTTCGAAATTTAATAACAGACTTGTCTGTACGTTATCATGTGTTAGCGCCTGATTATCCAGGATTTGGAAGAAGCGATCAACCAGCAATAGCTGACTTCGATTATACATTCGATAACATGGCTGTAATTATTGAAGGATTTTTAAAAGAATTAAACGTTGAAAAATACAGCATCTATTTAATGGATTACGGTGCTCCAATAGGATTTAGAATAGCATCTAAATATCCTGAAAGAGTAGAAGCATTGATTATTCAAAACGGAAATGCATATGATGAAGGCTTAAAAGATTTCTGGATTCCTATTAAAAAATACTGGAATAATTATACCATTGAAAATGGTAAACCACTAGAAGGATTCCATTCACCAGATGGATTAAAATGGCAATATACACATGGTGTACAAGATGTTTCAAAAATAAGTCCAGATAACTGGAATATTGATTTACAACATCTTACTAGAAAAGAGAATGATAAAATTCAACTAGCCATGTTTTATGATTATAGAACCAATGTGCCTTTATATCCAGAATGGCAACAGTATTTTAGAGAGTATCAACCACCAACACTTATTGTTTGGGGGAAGAACGATTATATTTTCCCTGCAGATGGTGCTTATCCATACCAAAGAGATCTGAAAAACTTAGAGTTTCATTTGTTAGACACAGGGCATTTTGCCCTTGAAGAAAAAGGAGATGAAATAGCAAATTATATTTTAAAATTCTTGAAAAAAAATAATATAAAATAATTAATTAAAACAAAATATCATGAAAACAAAATATGATAACTCCATTTCCCAATCTCATAATAGAGTTAGAGAAGAAAGCTTTGGAAGAGTAAAAAGAACTTATCGCAAACCAACATTTTCAGTTGGTTATTATGAATCACAAGTGTTAACTAAATAAAAAATAGAAAATCATGAAAACAATAAATTGGAAAAACGCAATCATTGCAGGAATATTAGGAACAATATTATTTGATATTGTAGGATTATTATTAACAGGGAACTGGTGGGATATTCCAGTATTATTAGGAGCAAAAACTGGATTAGGATTTGCCTACGGAATTGGAGGACATTATGGCAATGGTATTTTATTAGCAATATTATTTGCAGGACTAGAACCTTCACTTTGGGGACCAAAATGGTTAAGACCAATCATATTTGTAACTGCTGAAATGGTAGCATTAGTATGGTTATTTATGCTACCGCTTTTAGGAGCAGGAGTTGCTGGACTTGATGCATCACCAATGATGCCATTAATTACATTTTTACGCCATATAGCATATGCTATTCCACTAATCTTTTTGATTAGCTATAATCAAAAAGATATTACTAGTAAATAAAAGAAAATATGTTAGACATAAGGAGGGAATATTCTTCCTTTTGTCTAACTATCAATACAATGAAAAATCACATCTATTATATGGAACAATGTATTGCTTTGGGTAAAAAAGCAATGCTAAATGGTAATCCTCCTGTTGGATCTATAATAGTTAAAGATGATAAAATTATTAACATTGGCATAGAATCTGGAAAATCATCAAAAGACATTACCAGACATGCTGAAATTGAAGCCGTAAATAATGCATTACAAAACAACCAATTAAAAAATTTAAAAGGCTGTAAATTATATACTACACACGAACCTTGTATCATGTGTTCGTATGTTTTAAGACATTATAAAATAGAAACAATTATATATGGAAGCAAAGTTGACCATGTAGGAGGAATAACATCCAGCCTAAATATAATGAGTACAACACA
>JADFSQ010000227.1 GCA_022560715.1 Bacteroidota bacterium | reverse complement strand
CGACAATTGGATTTGTTATCAACAACTTAAAAAATGACTTATTCAGTAAGGTAATTTGTCAAAATTATTCTCTTGGTAGAACAGTTTCAATAATTCTGATTGCTTCAATTATCATTGGAGTCATTACTCTATTCTTAAGACTTTATGACTTTAGATACACAAAAGAAAAAATTAAATTCAGAAAACTTAAGTTTAAGGTGAAAGAAGGCTTAAAGTACGAAGCAACAAAAGAGTGGACTCAAGATTTATGTCAGACAGAAATTGACAAATATGATTGTAGAACAAAATGTCTTGGAAAGTTAACTTGGTTCTTTTTCTATATTCAAGTTATCACATACTTAATTGGACTAGTTACAATAGTATGGAATTTATAAAAACTATGCACAACAATGGTAATCGTTGCGCAAACCCATAAAAAAGTAAAATCAACTAATTTTGACCTTTAGTGGTTTTCAGTTATAGATTATTGTCCGATTTTCGAAGTGCTTAAAACGGTTGTTTGAATTAATATAAGGTCTGTTTTCTGTTTAAAATAAAAATATCTTTGTTGGTTTAATAAAACCCTTCCGACTTATTAAAATTATAACTATTATGAAACGAGCATGCTAAAAAGCTTATCACTGAAGGAAATGATTAATAGCGAACCTGCCGCAGGCAGGCAGGCAGCATGTGACCAATAAAAAACAATAAATATAAACACATGAAAAATCTTGTACTATTTCTACTTATTATTTTTAGTGTAAATACAATGTCTTCTCAAAATATGGATAATGCTACTTTAGATGAAATCTTTACTACTATGAGCGACACGATACAAGGAGAACCTGGGAGATGGCAATTTACCATTAAAGATGTCCTGTTTGTTTGTATAACCGATACCAATCATAACCGAATGCGTATTATTTCTCCAATTACTGAAAGCAACAATTTAGATGAAGATGAAAAAACCTTACTGTTATTAGCGAACTTTCATACTGCTTTAGATGTTAAATATGCTATTTCAGATGATGTGCTATGGTCTGTATTTATCCACCCATTAAAAGAACTTACTTATGCACAAGTTGAAGATGCTGTGAGTCAGGTGTATTATGCCAATATAACTTTTGGTTCGTCGTACTCAAGTACCGATTTAGTGTTTCCTGGGAAAACAAAAAAACAGGCGAAACAAATAAAGAAAAACACTTTCAAAAAGAAAACCTGAGTAAATAAAAAACTGCCTCATTTGGAATTGAGACAGTTCTGATTAAAATGTGGTTAAGTACATACTTATTTTAAATGTTTCTTTTTAGTGACATCAAAATCTGTTTACTTTATGTTTCATTTATATAGTATTTAAACCTATTATAGTTATTACAAAATTTATGCCAATTATATATTTACATGTCAAAATATCTGTATTTTAGTAAAAATCTACAAAGAATTTAAACCAATGAGCTGGATTAAAGTCATTCCTTTTGAAGAAGCCACAGGAAAGTTAAAGCAAATCTATAAAAAGATAAAAGGTCCAAACAATCAAATAGATAATGTGTTGAGCATACACAGTTTACGACCTCATACGTTAACCGGACACATGAGTTTGTATAAGAATATTTTACACCATAGCAACAATACATTTCCGAATTGGTTTTTAGAATTTTTAGGAACTTATACAAGTTATCTTAATGGTTGTGATTATTGTTATTTACATCACTTTACAGGAATGAAACGGTTTTTAAATGATGATGAAAAAGCAAGTAAATTAAAATTTAATATTGAAAATAATTCATTATCTAAAATACTGAACAAAAAAGAATTAGCCTTAATTAATTATACTAAAAATTTAACTTTCAATGCAAGTGCTATAACTGAAGATGATATTCTAAATTTACGTCATTTAGGTATTACTGATGGAGAAATTTTAGAAGTAAATCAAGTCGTTGCCTATTTTAATTATGCAAATAGAACCGTTTTAGGACTTGGTGTAAATACAGACAATGAAATATTAGGATTATCGCCAAAAAACAAGGATGATGAATCTGCCTGGAATCACAAGTAAGTAATTTGGTTATTCGGTATTTGGAATTTGAAAATCAAGTGTATTCCGGAACTTTGCCAACAGCATCTTTAAAAAAATCTTTCATGAATTTAAAATCGGCTTCTTTATCATCTGTAGGATAAAACGGTTCAGAAATTTTATTTTCTTTCTTTCCGAAATCTAGTGTAAACATAAAAATTGGCACTTTTGCAGCTTTAGCAATGTAATAAAATCCTGTTCGCCACTCTTCTACTTTTTTCCGAGTGCCTTCCGGAGCCATTGCCATTCTAAATTCGTCTCTATCTTCGAATAGTTTGGCTATTGCCTGCACTTTGTTTTCTTTGGTATGTCTATCTATTGGAGCACCACCAAGTGCTCTGAAAATCCAACCTATAGGAAAGACAAACATCTCTTTTTTGCCAACAAAATTTGTTTTCAAATTAATTGCAGAGCGCAATAACACACCAATGTAAAAATCATGCCAGCTCGTGTGAGGTACAGCAATTATCACTGCTTTTTTTATGGTGTCCATAGACATATTGGTGTTGCCTACTACTTTCCATCCTAAAATTTTAAAATAAATAAATCTTGCTAGCCAACTCATAATTACATTTTTTTGTACAAGTCTTTGAGTTTTTGTTTGGTAATAGATTTTCTCCAATCTTTACCAATGGCATTTTCCCAAAGCGGTTCCATACTTAATGCAACAGTAATCATAATATCAAATTGGTCATCACTTAAATCGGCACAAATCCCTTTTGGCAATTCAATGTTATGTATATCCAACATTTCTTTAAATAGCTTTACGCCTTCTGGATAAAACGCTTTCAACTGATTAAACACAATACAGTTTCCGATGCCATGCTTTGTGCCTAATAAAAAAGACAGTCCATAACTCATAGCATGTGCAACACCAACTTGAGAATAAGCAATGCTCATTCCTCCATGCCAGGAAGCCATCATTAGTTTATCTTGAGCATCCTTTATCGATAATTTATTATCGACAAAAATCTCTTTACATAAATCGAATGCTTTCTCTCCATAACTTTGACTAAAAGTATTTAAATAAGTACCATTAAGTGATTCTATACAATGAATATAACAATCCATTCCTGTATAAAACCACTGTGTTTTAGGAACGTTTTTTGTTAATTCAGGATCTAAAACTACTTGGTCAAAAGGTGTAAAATCACTATTTATACCTAATTTTAGTTTTGGTCCTGTAAGTACTGTTGTTCTTGAAACTTCGGCTCCTGTTCCTGAAATAGTTGGAATACCTACATGATAAATAGCTGCGTTTTTTACCAAATCCCAACCTTGATAATCACTTGTATCTCCTTCGTTTGTCAGCATTATAGAGACTGCTTTAGCAAGATCTAAAATGGTTCCACCTCCAATACCTATAATACCTGAAGGTCTCTCGCACGTTGTTAAAATAATATGCTCTACCAACTCATCAACTTGCTCTGTTTTGGGCTCTTCATTTGCAGAAACATATATAATTTTATCATCATAAGACAATGGAATTCTCGAAGCAAGCCAAGACTTACCTTTAAAAACATCGTCAACAATAAAAATAAAAGGGGCTTTTATATTCAATCGTTTTGGGGAGAGAATCTCACTTAATTGGTTAAAGCAACCTCTGCCAAAAATTACTCTTGGCACCATTGGGACATTTTTATGATTCATTTAATATATCATTTAAAAAAAATAAAAGTAATCTTATTTTTAGTTTATTATAAAAGGTTCAAAACTTGAGTTAAATTAGGAATTGTTTTATAAATCTTTCCATTGGTTTCTTCATCATTAACTTGTTCGTGTTCCCAAGTAGTATGATATGGCACATGAATTGCTCTGGCTTTAATATTTATTAATGGTAACACGTCTGACTTTAAGGAATTTCCAATCATTAAAAATTCAGAAGGATCTATATCTAAATGATTTAACAACTGTGAATAGTTAGCTTCTTTTTTATCGCTTAACACTTCTATGTGATGAAAATACTTGGCTAACCCAGATTTTTTCAATTTACGTTCCTGATCTAACAAATCGCCTTTGGTTGCCATAATTAATCGGTATTTTGGTGATAAAGCATCTAACACTTCCTCTACACCATCTAATAATTCAACAGGTTTATTAATCATTGCTTTTCCAATGTCTATAATGTTTTGAATCGCATTATTAGATATTGAATTGTTCGAAACCTCAATTGCTGATTCTATCATCGATAATACAAAACTCTTTACGCCATAACCATACAAATGCAGGTCTTCCATTTCTTTTTTAAAGAGTTCCTGATTTATTTTATTTGGAGTTTCGTAAGCACTCAAAAGTTTAGCAAACTCATTTTCGGCTTC
>JADFSQ010000226.1 GCA_022560715.1 Bacteroidota bacterium | reverse complement strand
TAGAGACGCTAGAATCATAAAAAAGAAAGGTGTAGTTACTTCTATATTAAAGAAAATAGATGATAAATGGATGATTACCAAAACACATTCTTCTTCAAGAAATATTAGAAAAGCGTCTCATTAATGGCATTTTATAAAACTGAAGTAATGTAAAAGAAATAATTAAATGAAATATTTAAAAATATTAAGTGTCGCAATATTGTTTATTGCTTTTGGGTGTAAATCTGAACCTAAAGAAAAAATGGATTCTAAAATGAATCATAAAGAACATCAAGTTGAGAATACTGAAGAGGCCAGCAAGAAAAAACCATTAAGTCCACATACATCTGCAATGTCTATGATAGGAGATGCACACATTCATATCGATTACTCTTCACCTGGTGTTAGAGACAGAATCATATTTGGTGGTTTAGTAGGTTATGACAGTATATGGCAAGCTGGCGCACATATGGCAACATGGATAGAAACCAACAAAGATTTAATTATTGATGGTAAAACACTTCCAGCAGGTAAATACGGGTTTTTTACCATACCATCAAAAGACGAATGGATCTTAATATTTAATAAAAATTGGGAGCAACATGGTAAAGATGAGTATGATGAAAAAGATGATGTAATAAGATTTAAAGTGAGTCCGAAATGGTCTGAAACTATTCAAGAACATTTAGAATATAAAATTACAAAAACTGATGAAACAAAAGGTACAGTTTCCCTATCATGGGAAAATGTAACTATAAGTTTTCCATTTGAAGTTAAACCATAGTTGTAATTTTAACTAATTGAACTCATCTTCATTTTTTGTTCTTAACCAAAAATGAGATGACCCTGAATAAGTCTGGGATTCAGATAAGACTCTTTTTGAAGGACATGCATCGCTAAATACATAAACAACAAATCTCAATACCATTGGTTTAAAAGCTAATGAAGAAAAAGGCAGAAAAGCTAGAACCATTGAGCAAAAAGGTATAGCTATTTCTATTTTAAAAAGAATAGAAGGTCAATATAAAATCACTAAAACACATACTTCTGCAAGGTTTATTAAAAATAAGCCTTGCATATTTATTCTTTCAGTTCTGAAATTTAGGAACGTCTTTATTCCTGTATTAAGCTTGTTGTAGTGTCTTTTGTCAGGCTATACTTAAAAAATAATTTACTAAATCTACCAAAGTATGATTAATATCATATTTTATAAATTAATTAATATCTATTTTTGCATAGTACTCTGAAACATAAGTAGTTAATAATTAATAATTAAAAAATGATATAGATGAAAAAACTAATTTATTTAACAATATTTCTTTTGGTAACAGGAGCTTTTACTAACCAAATAAGTGCTCAATCCTCGTGGGTAGCACCAAAAAGTGCAGATAGCAATATCAATCCTTTTAAGGATGATATAGAAGCAACTAAAATAGGAAAAAAACTATACAGGCAGATGTGTGTAACTTGTCATGGAGTTAAAGGAAAAGGCGATGGGATTGCAGGTGTTGCGCTCACACCTAAACCAGCCAATTTTACTTCAGGAGAATTACAATCACAAACTGACGGTGCTTTTTTTTGGAAAATTACAGAAGGTAAGTCACCTATGGCAGCTTATAATATGCTTAATGATAAACAGCGGTGGCAATTAGTAAATTATATTAGAACTTTAAAACAATAAAAATGAAAAAAATACTATTAATAATGTTATTATTTTTCCTAGTTGGAAATGTAATTGCACAAGACACAAAACAAGACACAGAAATTGATTCGTTGGTTGAAGCTGCTTTGTTAAGAAAGGGATTTAAACCAAGTAAAACACAGTTTATGATTAGAGGCTATGGCCATACAGGTTTTACTTCTACAAAATCAGATACCGGACATGAAAAAACAAAAGAATCAACCTTTGATGGAGGAACTTTTGCACCTATTTTCTTATTCAATCACAATGACAGATTAATGTTTGAAGCAGAATTAGAATTCACTTTAAGCCATGGCGATTTAGATGTAGGTTTTGAATATGCAGATGTAATGTATGTTCTTAATGATTATATGACCGTAAGAGCAGGTAAATTTTTATTACCGTTTGGTACATTTATGGAACGCTTACATCCCTCTTGGATAAACAGATTTGTGAGTAAACCACTTGGTTTTGGTCATGGTGGAATGGCACCTGGTTCTGGTGTTGGAGTTGAATTGAGAGGTGCTTTTTATTTGGGAAACACAAAATGGAATTATTCAACCTATTTAACAAATGGACCAACAATTAATGATGGTAGTGACGAACCCGAAGAAGCAGGAATGTTACATTTTGAGAATTTAAAAGATAACAATACCAGTAAAGCTTTTGGTGGACGAATAGGTTTTTTCCCTTTTGCAGATTCTTCAACGGAAATAGGCTATTCATTTTATAATACTAATGGAACTGGTGAGCCAGGTTCTGAATATGAAAAAACAGGAGCCTTTTTATATGCTTTAGATTTTTCTTTTGTTAAACAAATAAGTGCATTAAGCGGACTTGTAGATATAAAAGCACAGTATAACAACTCTAAAGTAGAAGATGCTTTTTTCACAGAAACTCATGACGATGGAGATGTTGAAGACTATACTTTTGATAATGAAAGCAATTCTTTTTACGTGCAATTAAGTTATCGTCCAACAATGTCTGGAAACGATTTTGTTAAAAATTTAGAGTTTGTAGGTAGATATTCTGAGTATAATACACCTGAAGGAGCCGAATGGGAATCACAGTCATCACAATATTCTTTTGGGCTAAACTATTGGTTAAGCTGGCGTTCACTTATTAAACTTAGTTATGAATCAGCTGAATTAGAAGGCGGTCATGGTTCTCATGGAGCAGCAAAAGTCAAAACCTTTTCTCTTCATTGGGCAATAGGATTTTAATTAACTTAAATAATAAAAAGATGA
Source organism: Bacteroidota bacterium (assembly GCA_022560715.1). Classification (GTDB taxonomy): domain Bacteria; phylum Bacteroidota; class Bacteroidia; order Flavobacteriales; family Flavobacteriaceae; genus PRS1. Next base: position 1,472 of record JADFSQ010000226.1, on the reverse strand, counting down.
AAACATTTAAAATATTTGGAATAGCAGCAATTGTAATAGGAACATTAGCTACATTAACATTAACATCTTGTTCAGTAGAACAAGCAACAGCTTACAAAAGCAGATCTGGTGCACAAGCATGGGGAGAAAATTGTATTAGATGTCATAGCACACCCTCACCATCAAGTTATAATGATGTAGATTGGAGCACTATAGAATTGCATATGAAAGTTAGAGCTAACTTAACAGCTGATGAATCAAAAAAGATATTCGAATTTCTAAGGACTGCAAACTAATTTTAAACATAGTATTTTTGGTACAATAAATGATAAGTTTATCGTTATACTAAATGAACTCGTTTAAACTTTATGTCTTTAAACGAAAACGAGATGAAATTTGTTCAGGTGAGGTGCTTTTTGTAATACATAGCAGAGATATGTATAAGAAAAGTAACTAAATATGAACGAATTTCAGTCGTTTTTTTGGAAATAGAAAAAGTTTAAGCGAGTTCAATAAGCAAATTTATATGCAGCGTATCTTTTTTACTTTATTATTTTTTTCTTTAATATTTGTTCATACACAAAATAATACTATTGCAGCTGGCGAAAAACTAACCTTTACTGCATCTTATAATATGTCTGGTCTCTTAACCGATTTAGCTCAAGTCACTATGGAAACCAGCGAAGTAAAAACATCTAAAAACACATTTTTAAGACTTAAATTTAAAGCGAGAACTTATAGCAAATGGGATAAGTTTTTTAAGATAAACGATTTATACGAAAGTTATGTAAATCCAACAACACTTAAACCTTATCTCTACAAAAGAGAAATAAATGAAGGCGGATATTATAAATTTATGCAGTATAATTTTTATTATAAAAGCAATTCTATAAAAAGTTTAAAACGCAAAAGACGAAAAGATGGTACATATTGGGATGTAAATAAAAACATTCAGATTTCAAGTAATACAAGAGATTTAGTAACTACACTATATTATATCCGAAATTTAGATATCGCTAAAGCAACTATTGGCGACATTGAAACTTTTAAAGTTTTTTTCGACAATAAAGAAACCGAAGTGAAAATTAAACTTCTATCTAAAGAAACTATCGATACAAAACTAGGTAAAAAAGAGTGTTATAAACTCGCTATTTCAATAAATAGTAGTGACCTGCTTAAAGGTAAAAACAGTAACTTGCTCTGGCTTACTGCTGATGCAAATAAGATTCCTGTTTATGCTAAATTTAAAATTGCAGTTGGCAGTGGTGAATTAAGAATACAAAGCGCAACTGGCTTAAAACATTAATATTATGAGACTTACACTAATTATTATAAGTATTATTTCAGCCATTATTGGTTTAGTTTTATCAATATTACCTTTTGGAAGCATAGCAGTTATACCAATCATCATTGCATTTTTATCTGGTTTAACAGCTTTTAAAATTTCACAAAAAGAAAGTAAAAACACTAATATTATTAAAATGACCGCGAAT
>JADFSQ010000004.1 GCA_022560715.1 Bacteroidota bacterium | reverse complement strand
ATATTTGTGACAAATATTTAACAGCTTCTGCATTTATTTTAATCGCCATTTGTAGTATTTTTTCTGCTTGTTCGACATTGGTAAATGCAGCACAATTAATGCAATAATCAAAATTATTTGTCTTAAAAAAAATTTGAAGCTCTTTTCTCTTTGAAATATCAAGTTCTGCTTTTGTGGTAAACGTAAATTGAATGTTGTCTTGATTGGTTGAATACAATTCTTTTATCGTGCTTCCTAATTGACCATTTGCTCCTGTAACTAAAACTTTTGTACTCATTTGAAAAGGGTTTCAAATGTTGGTAAGTTTTTATCCTTTTCTGAAAGCAGTATTAAATTCTCTGGAAAATTCCAATCGATATTTAAGCTCGAATCATTATAAAAAATTCCTTTTTCTGAAGACTTATTGTAGTAATTATCACATTTGTAAGTAAAAATTGTGTCGTCTTCTAACACCAAAAAACCATGCGCAAATCCTCTGGGCATAAATAATTGTTTATTGTCTTTATCGTCTAAAATGATTGAAAAATGCTTACCAAATGTTTCTGAATTTTTTCTTAAATCAACACAAACGTCTAAAACCTTTCCTTTTGCTACACTTACTAATTTTGCTTGTGCATATTCTCCCGTTTGAAAATGTAATCCTCTTAAAACCCCTTTTGACGATATGGATTGATTGTCCTGAACAAAGTTAATGTCAATTCCTGTTTGTTCTTGAAATTCCTTTTTATTAAAACTCTCAAAGAAGTTACCTCTTTGATCCAAAATAATTTTAGGCGACAACACAAAACAGCCTTTTAAATATGTTTCTTCAGGTATCATATTTACTTTAATTGTTGAAGGTATTTGCCATAACCGCTTTTAAGTAGAGGTTGAGCTAATGCGTAAAGCTGCTTCTTGTTAATATAACCCATTTTATAGGCTGTTTCTTCAATACATCCTATTTTTAAACCTTGCCGTTCTTCTATTACCTGCACAAATTGTGAAGCCTGCATCAACGAATTAAATGTTCCTGTATCTAACCAAGCCGTGCCTTTATCTAATATCTTTACGTTAAGGTTTCCTTGTTTCAGATAGGTTTTATTTATATCTGTAATTTCTAATTCGCCTCTATTGCTTGGCTTAATGCTTTTTGCAATATCTACAACTTGGTTATCATAAAAATAAATGCCCGGAACTGCAAAATTAGATTTTGGATGCGTTGGTTTTTCTTCTATGGAAATGGCTTTATTGTTTTCGTCGAATTCTACTACACCATAGCGTTGAGGGTCTTGAACATGGTAGGCAAAAATAACACCTCCTTTAGGATTGTTAAGCGATTTTAGTATCGTTTCTAATCCTGAACCATAAAAAATATTGTCGCCAAGTATTAATGCTACACTATTGTTTCCTATAAATTCTTGTCCTATAATAAATGCTTCGGCAAGTCCGTTTGGTTGTTCTTGAACGGCGTATTTAAACTCGCAACCTAAATTTTTTCCATCTCCTAAAAGGTTTTTAAATTTTTGAAGATCTTGTTTTGTAGAAATAATCAATATCTCATTTATTCCAGCAGACATTAAAGTGGTTAAAGGGTAATAAATCATTGGTTTATCGTAAATCGGAAGTAGTTGCTTGCTTACTGTTTTAGTAAGCGGATATAATCTTGTGCCCGAACCTCCAGCTAAAATAATTCCCTTCATTTAATTTTTAAATTTATTGAGATACCAATTTACGGTTTTTTTAATTCCTGTTTCAAAGTTTTCTTCTGCTTTCCAATTTAATTCACTTGTTATTTTTGAAGCATCAATAGCATACCTGAAATCATGACCTGGACGGTCTTTTACAAAAGTAATTAGTTCTTTATAGCTTGATTTATTTTCTTTTGGAATTTCTTGATCCAATATTCTACAAATGGTATCGGCAATTTCTAAATTATCTCGTTCGTTTTTGCCGCCAATATTATAGGTTTCTCCTGGTTTTCCTTGATGAAATGCTAAATCTATCCCTTTACAATGATCTAAAACGTAAAGCCAGTCTCTTATGTTTTTGCCGTCTCCATAAATTGGAATTGGTTCGCCAGCTAATGCTTTTCGTATTATGGTTGGTATTAGCTTTTCATCGTGTTGTTTTGGTCCGTAATTGTTAGAACAATTTGTAGTTACTACATTCATTCCGTAAGTATGAAAATAGCTTCTTACAATAAAATCGGAAGATGCTTTTGATGCACTATAAGGGCTGTTTGGTGCGTATGGAGTGGTTTCTGTAAACAGGTCTGTTTCCCCTAGGCTGCCATATACCTCGTCGGTTGATATGTGATGAAATTTGCTGTTTTCAAACCCAGTCTTAAATTGCTTAGGCGCATCCATCCAAAAGTTTTTAGCAACATTTAGCAGATTAAAAGTGCCGAATATATTTGTTTTAATAAAGGCATCCGGGTTTTTAATAGAATTATCTACATGAGATTCGGCTGCAAAATGAATGACTCCTTTAAACTTATATTTGTAAAACAAGGATTCTATTAATTCTATATTGCAAATATCACCCTCAATAAATGTATAGCGTTTGTTGTTTTCTACTTCTTCTAAATTAGAAAGCTCACCTGCATAAGTTAGCTTGTCTAAATTTATAATACTTATATTTTTGTGTGTAGTTAAAAAATAAGGAATAAAATTAGAACCAATAAACCCTGCTCCACCAGTAACTAAAATATTCATTAATTATATTTTACTTTTAAAGCGTCCTAAGAAATTTACAAATTCGATGAAAAGTAAAATAATAAAGGTTAGTAGTGCTAATAAAACACCATCAAGTATTATCATACTAATTTCAAAACCATATACATTTTTCGTTTTGTCTAGTGTGCCGTTTAATTTTTGCCTGGATACTATCTCAATAATATATTTTAAATCATCTTTTTCTCTAGCTATAGTTACGAGTTCACGTCTTAACTCTAAATCACTATTATAAAGCTCAAATTCTTTTGTAACACTTGTATCATCCGAACCCTCAAAAGTAATACTTGTTGCCCCTCCAACAACCTTTTCAGCAGACTTTACCAAAACCTCATAATATACGCTTTTCAAAGTGTCAGATTCTAACAATGATTCTCTAATTATACTTTCCTTTCTCGTCAACTCTTCTAAATCTTTTTTCTGTTCGTTTTCAAAAAACACATTAGAAGTGATATTCTTTATAATTTGAGTAAATGTTCTGTCAAAATTATTCTTTGTTGTGGCTCTTTGGGTGATTTTTTGAAATTGATGCTCATAATCATTTGAATTTTTTAGGAAATCTATAAACATCACTGTTGAAGCAAGTGTTGAATCAAGATTTTTTGTGTAATCGTCAAAAAGTTTCAATTTTTGATTTTCGTTAAGAACTGATTTAATTTCAAACTCCATAATACTATTAACCTCATTTGATTCAATATTCAGAATAGCTCCTAAAGTTATAGAATCTCTCTCTCGGATCAATGAATTATAATAATCTAAAGTGTTATATAAATGTTCTCCTGTATTGTAGTTTTGTTTAATAATTATCTCCGATTTGTAAACGGGTTCTCCTATCCTTTGATTGATTAAACCGTAACCAACACCAATAATTGTCGCTATTACAATTTTAATAAGATGTTTCTTAAAAAAGAAAACCGTCCAAACAAAGGCTAAAAAGAGTTTGTACAATATGCTCCCAATAAAATTAAATAAGTTTCTGAAACCGTTCCCAATAAGTTTAAATAATTGTCCTAAATCTACATCTTCTTCTTGTTGAGGTTGTTTTGATTTTTTACCCATAATAATTAATTAAGTATTTGTTCTAATATTTTTCTTGTTATTAAATATGTTGGTCTCACACCGCTTGTTCCTAATCCTCCTGATGCTAATGTACTACCTGTTTTTAAAGGATTATCGCTAGCATAATATGCGTATCTCACTTTAACATTCGGGTTTATACTGTTTCTTACTTTTGAAGCAGCTTGAATTGCTTTCTGGTAATGCGCTCCTTCCATTTCTAAACCTATAACATTCCAGGTGGAATCGTGAAAAAACTTTAATATTTCTTTATTTTGAAGCGACGTTCCTAACACTGTTACCATCGCTCCTTCGTAAACATCAACACCTTGACATTCTAAATCTTCATTTTTCAACTCGTTTTTAAAAGGATAATTATCTGCTGTGCCTTCAAAAATATGTGCCGAAGGTATCATTATATCTCCTTTTCCACCTTCTAAAATTCCTGCTTTTCCCATTATTGAAATCGACTCCACGTTTAAATGGGTTTTTAAAGTGTTTTTACCATAAGGTTTTAATAACTCATCTATGGTTTCATAGGCTTGTTCTCCAAAAGCATAATCCATTACGAAGATAATTGGATTTTCTGAATCTTTACTCTTTTTTTTAATCTTTAAATCGGTTGTGCTAAAGTCTATTTTTGAAGTGTCAAAAATTTGAACATCAATATTTGTCCCTGATTTATCTTTGATAAAAATCATTCCCTCTTTTAAGGCTTGTTGAGTAACTTTGTTCCGTAACGTTTTGCTACTGTCGTCGCTTAGACTTTCATAAACTTCAAAAATATCCTTTTTAGCTGCTAGTGCTTTTAGTGCTTTTGGCGCATAAATTGCATTCATAACACTATGTAAATTTGCACTAATGATATGTATAGGTCGTTCTAATAAATTGTTCTTTTTTAAAACTTCCTTGATAGCATTAGACCACATTTCACCATGAATATGATGACCTAAACGCTCTCTCAATACAGGGCTAAATGTAACTGTTCTTTTTGCATTATTAATCACTTCGTCTATAGCAAGTTTGCCTAACCAATAGATTAGATGTAAAAAACGCTCTGGTTGTCTTGGATGCGAAAAACCTTTATAGCACGAGGAAATTTCTTGAAAAGTTCTTCCTAAAATATTTGCAGTATGGGTAATTGCAATTTCACGTTCTTTTTGGTTTAATTCTTTGTTGGTAAGTACTGCTTTTTCAAGTTTTATCCAATCGCGTATTGTTGCGCCTTTATCGTTTATCAATACACGTTTACTTATTTTATGCGATTCGATAAATAAAAACGTGAGATGCGTAAGGATATCGTAAATTTCGGAGCGACCTCGTGTGATTTCTATATTCATTTGCTCCTCATCTATCCTAAAACAATTACGTCTTCTTTTGGCAGGAACTATGACTTCAAAATGCGAATCGCCATAACCTTCATCGCTTGTAAGGTTTATAAAACGACATTCTTCAATGCCTCGAGGAAGTCTATCTATAACATAAAGTAAACCGTCTAATTCTGCTTTCTCTTCAGCAATCGAGCCATAAATTTCTGGTCTTAAAAGTAAAAGAGCTTTTCTTAAAGTTTCACCCGAAACTCCCATGGGTTTATAAAAGCCACGATTAAATAAATGACGCATAGTTATATACATTCTCTCAATAGCATTAGAACTCTCTTGAGCTCTTGTCCTTCCTCTATGTTTCATGTGTTATATTTATTGTTTTTTAACAGTCACATGGAACATCCATATTAGTCATTTTCTTGGGTATCGAAATTTAGTTCTGGATGTTTCATATTCATTATTTAACCTGCAAAGATACACTATTTAACTAAATTGGTTCCGTATAAAACATCTGCTATTTTCCTGTTATCAGATAATCTCGGTATCTTATTTTGCCCTCCTAATTTTCCGATAGACTTCATATAATCATTAAATCCATCTTTTTTTATAACTGAAATTTTAAGAGGTTGAAGTATCTTACCTGTAATTAAATCTAAATAATAACTGTTTTGATTTTGAAGAGATTCGTCAATTGTTTTGGCTAAAGTTGATAGATTTTCTGGCTCGTTTTCAAATTCGATAAACCATTCGTGGTATGGCAAACCTTCTTTTGGATTAATTTGAGGAGCAACTGTAAATTCCGAAATTCTAATACTTGAGTTTTTTGTTGCGTCTTGTAACGCTTGTTCTACTTCTTTACTTATTACGTGTTCTCCAAAAGCGGAAATAAAGTGTTTTATACGTCCCGAAACAATAATACGATACGGTTTAATTGAAGTAAACTCAACAGTATCGCCAACATTATAAGCCCAAAGTCCTGCATTTGTCGAGATAATCATCACATAATTCACGCCTACTTCAACATCTTTTATAGTAATGCGCTTTGGGTTTGTACTGAAAAAATCTGCTGCTTTAATAAACTCATAAAAAATACCTGAATTTAAAAGCAGCAGCATTCCTTTTTCGTTTTGTTTATCCTGAAACGCAAAAAAACCTTCGCTTGCTGGATATAACTCTATACTATCCACTTTTCTTCCTATAATATTTTCAAACTTTGCTCTATATGGCTCATAGTTAACACCTCCAAAAATAAATAAGTCAAAATTCTTAAATAGCTCCCCTACTTTCTTTCCTGATTTTTGCTGAAGCTTTTCAAAATACATTTGTACCCAAGATGGAATGCCAGCAATAACAGTCATATCCTCATTTATAGTCTCCTCTACAATAGTATTTACTTTAGTTTCCCAATCTTCGATGCAGTTTGTCTCCCAACTTGGCAATCTGTTTTTTTGAAGATATTTTGGAACATAATGTGCTACTATTCCTGAAAGACGACCTAATTGAATACCATTTTTTTCTTCAAGAACCGGACTTCCTTGAAGAAAAATCATCTTCCCATTAACAAATTTTGTTTTTCCTGTTTCAGCAACATAGAGTAAGATTGCATTTCTAGAAGATTCTACTTGTGCCTTTATGGAGGCTTTTGTTATTGGAATATATTTTGTTCCTGAAGTGGTGCCAGAAGTTTTTGCAAAATAAATAGGTTTTCCCTTCCAAAGTATGTCTTTTTCGCCAGCAACAACTTTATCTACGTACGGTTTTAAGGCTTCATAATCTCTTACAGGAACTCGTTTTACAAAATCTTTATAAGAATTGATACCTGTAAAGTCGTGGTCTTTTCCAAATAATGTTGAAGTAGCATCAGAAATTAAATTCTTAAAAACCTTATCTTGAGTTTTTATAGGGTTATTTGCCCATTTATTTACCTTTTTTTGAATCCTCTTTGCAAAAGGTTTTGCAAGAAGCTCTTTTAACGATGTAATTTCTAATTTTTTCATCTACTCAAAATCGATAAAAGTGGCAGGGTTTATTGGATAACCATCACTCCAAAGCTCAAAGTGTAAATGTGGTCCTGTTGTTAACTCTCCTGCATTTCCTGAAATGGCGATAACCTCTCCCGATTTTACCAAATCGCCTTGTGCTTTAGTTAAAGATGCATTATGTTTATATACTGAGATTAACCCATTGGCGTGTTCTATTACCACTACATATCCTGTTTGGGTTGTCCATTCAGCTAAAATTACAGTTCCATCAGCAGTTGCTTTAACCGGAGTGTCTTTAGCAACAACAATATCTATTGCATAATGTTTGTCTTGAACGCTATAACCTTCACTTATTGTTCCATTTACTGGTGGGAATAACACAAAATTCACTTTTGATGTAGCCGATTCAAATAAATTATATTTATCTTCTTTATCTACTTTTTCTCGAAGTAAAGAATCTTCAGCAGAAGGGATTAAATTAATTAAATTAAGATCTATTTCTGCCGCATTAATAATTGAATCTTTGTTGAAATTTACTGTAGAAACATCGCCTTTTAAAACGCGTTTTATGGACTCCAGATATTGCTGGTTAATTGCTATCGCTTGTTGTATTGAATCTGTTTTATAGCTTAATTGCGTTGCCTTTCTTTTAAGCGAGGTAGAAGAATATCCCGGAATATATTCTCTTAAAGGTGTAAACGCAATCAAAACTGTGGTTGCAGCAATTAAAAAAATAGTGGATATAGACATTAAAACAAACACATTTAAGCGCGTTAATTTAATCGCAAAACGCTCTTCGAATGTGTCTTCGTTAAGAATTATTAAACGATACTTATGCAGCAACTTTTTAGCAAATTTTTTATCTTTTGTTTTGTTTGTCATGGTCGAACAAAATTAAATAAAATAGCAAGTACTTTTACACTACGCTAAAGTTTGTTTTAAAACGTATTTTTTAAAGTTTAATTATTAACTTTGCATTATCAAAAGATAAATGATATGATTTTATTTATATTACCTTTAATGATTGGTCCTGGTTCGTGGGTTATTATTGGTTTAGCAGTTTTGCTTCTTTTTGGAGGGAAAAAAATTCCCGAACTTATGAAAGGTCTTGGCAGCGGAATTAAAGAATTTAAAAATGCCAGCAAAGATGATGACGATGATGATAAAAAAGACACCAACTCTGATAAAAAAGAATAGTTAACCGAATAATTAAAATCTATTTTATTTGTAACGACCTGATTATTGCTTCCAACTCAAACATATGGTCTCTTTTAGCTACTGATGGCGCAAAAGTAAATCCTTCAATAACAACAAGTCTTTTATTCGTTTTATCCTCAATAATATAATTTATAAATGGTCCTGCCATAAATGCATTTTTTATTTCCCAGGTGCTTTTAGTTAGTAGTGCTGGTTTATTATCTAAAATTGTTTTGTTTAAATAAGGCGTATAAGCTTCTTCGGTAATCATATAAGAACCGTCAAGCGGTCCTGGAATATGTACTTTACCAATAGAGTCTCGCATTTTAATAATATCATTTATGGCGTCGTCTCCTTCTGAAATAGAACCTAAAGGCATTTCGTACAACAAAATATTCATTGTTCCGGTTTTAATGTCTTTTCGTAACCAAAAAAAGGATTTGTCTTCTTTAGCTACTCGATAAACTGATGGAAAATTAATTGTTAGTCCTAAAACTTTTTCAATATTATTATTTTTGTTAAGAGAAATATTAATACGTCTTTGTTTTTCTTTAATCTCCTGATTCTTAAAAACTGCTACAATTTTTTCAGCATTTTGTATTAATTGCTCATTAATTTCAGCATTAGTGCTTCCTGTTACCAAAATTAATTTTTGAGGTTTGGCAAATGCGTTTTTTAGAAATTTTATGTTTGCTGGTTTTCCTTTTTCAATTTTTAAAATAATTCTGCTTTTTGTCGCGAAACCTGAAAAGACTAAAGTTGGCATTTGTTGCATTTTAAATAAAGGCTCTTCTTGTGGTAAGCCATAAACCGAAGCTCCAAGTATAGATCGAATTTGTTCTCCTATACTGCCTTCCCATAATTCATTGTCTATAACAACCGTTAGATTGTTTATATTTCCAGAAGATGCAGAAAGAATACGTTTGTTTTTAGAACCATCGTTATTACACGCAATTAAGAATAGTATTGTAAATGCTGTTAGTATTGTTTTTTTCATTTTTTCTATATTAAATTGAATCACTTCTTGGAGACTACAAGAATCGTTCCTATTTTTAATTTTGTCCCGCTAATATTATTCCAATCTTTAATATTTTGAATAGAAACTTCAGGAAATTTTTGAGCAATACTCCATAACGAATCTCCATTTTTGACTTTATATGTTTTGTTATTTTCTTTATTTGTTGTGGAGCCCTTTTTGGTTACAACTTCGTTATTTGAAGAGAAAACTGGTTTTCTAGGATAAATTGTTAAGCGTTGACCTATTCGAATATTATTGCTTCTTAAACCATTCCATCGTTTTATTTGGCTGACTCTTACTCCATATCGCCTTGCAATTTTTCCTAAATAATCACCAGATCTTACACGATAACGAATACGAGAATTTGTTTCATAAAATTGTGGTAGTGGTTTTTCGCGCTTATCGAATTCTGCTTTGGCAAAAGCATAAATTTTTTCTTCATTATTTACGAATACACCAATGTGTTCTTTTGGCAATCGCAATGCATAGTCTTCATCCTTTATAAAAGGAATAATATCTAATTTATATGAAGGATTTAAAAATTGTAACTCCTCAATTTTAATTCCTAAAAGTTCCGATACTTGGTCTAGCGTAATCATTTGTTTTATACGAACTGTATCTGTTTCTATATAAGTAAATTCTGGTTTTTGGGGTTGAAATCCATGAGCATCAGCATACTCAAAAATATACATGGTTGCCAAAAACGCTGGTAAATAGCCTGCAGTTTCACGCGGAAGGTGTGGTCTAATATTCCAATAATTGGTATAACCTCCAGAGCGTCTAATGGCTTTAGTAACATTTCCTGGTCCAGAATTATATGCTGCCAAAGCCAAATCCCAATCTCCAAAAACCGTATATAAACTTGCCAAATATTTGCAGGCAGCTTCGGTAGATAGTATTGGGTCGCTTCGCTCATCGACATAACTACTTACATCTAAGCCAAATTGTTTTCCCGTTAGAAACATAAATTGCCATAACCCTGTAGCTCCAACCCTCGATTTTGCTCTAGGTTTTAAAGCCGATTCTACAATAGCTAAGTATTTAACTTCTAATGGAATGTTATAATTGTCTAATTCTGTTTCAAACATTGGAAAGTAGTATTTGCTTAAAGACATTAAACGTTCAAGTGATTTTCTTCTGTTCTTTAAATAGTGTTTTATAACGCTCTCCAACGAAGGGTTGTATTCAATATTAAAAGGCGTTTTAGCATTAAGTGTTGATAGACGTTTTTTAAGAGTATCGGTTGGAAGTTCGGGATAATATACATTATCGTATTTTAATTCTGAAACCGATTTGTAAATAGTATCATATAAGGAAGAACTGTAAAGCTCATTTAACCATTTTTCGTCCAACTCTGCAGCCAATTTATTGTCTTCTAAGCTTCTTTTAGAAAGCGAATCGTTATGAGAAATTAATTCTAATGTTTGAGGGTTCTCATCAATTAATGGTTTTAAAGCAGTTGCTTTTTTTGACCTTTCTTCTTGCGAATTTATGGTGTCTTGAGTTTGTGAAAACCCAAACTGAAAGCAAAATAATACTGTAAACAATCGTAAAGTCATTTGATAAATAAATATATTATTGAACGATATTAATGCTAAAATCATGGTTTTTAAAAGCGAATAAAAATTTAATTTTTTTATTCTTCTAAAATAGCTGCAATCCCAGGAAGTGTTTTGCCTTCTAAACTCTCTAACATTGCACCTCCACCTGTACTTACATAACTGACTTTGTCTTGAAACCCAAATTGTTTTACTGCAGCAACCGAATCTCCTCCTCCAACTAACGAAAATGCTCCGTTTTTAGTTGATTCGGCAATAGAGTTACCAAGTGCAATAGTGCCTTTCGCAAAGTTTTTCATTTCAAAAACACCAAGCGGTCCATTCCAAAGAATAGTTCTGCTTTGCATCACTATATTATGAAAATTCTCTATCGATTTTGGACCTGCATCTAATCCTTGCCATCCATCTGGAATTGAAAACACATCTACTATTTGGGTTTCAGCATCATTTGAAAAAGCATTAGCTACAACAACATCTAAAGGCAAATGAATTTGTACATTTTTAGCTTTAGCTTGTTTTAATATTTCTAATGCAAGATCCATTTTATCATCTTCACATATTGAGTCACCAATACTTCCGCCTTGTGCTTTAACAAAAGTGAAAGTCATGCCTCCTCCAATAATTAAATGGTCTACTTTGTCAAGAATATTTTTAATAATAGTGATTTTTGAGGACACTTTTGCACCTCCAAGTATTGCTAGAACTGGTTTCTCGCCAGTTTGCATCACCTTTTGTATGCTTTTAATTTCTTTGGCTAATAAGTAGCCAAAACATTTATTTCCATTAAAAAATTGTGCAATAACTGTTGTAGAAGCGTGTGCTCTATGTGCTGTACCAAATGCGTCATTTACATATATGTCTGCTAATTTTGAAAGGTGCTCGGCAAATTTTACATCTCCTTTTTTTTCTTCATCATGAAAACGCAAATTCTCTAAAAGTAAAATTTGTCCTGATTCTAAATTTGCTGAAGCTGTTTCAACCTCATGACCAATACAATCTGAAACAAATATAACTTCAACACCAATAATATCTTCAATTATATTTACAATATGACGTAGAGAAAATTGGTCTTGAATGCCTTTCGGTCTTCCAAGATGTGACATTAAAATACACCTTCCTCCATCCTCAAGAATTTTTATTATTGTTGGTTTTGCCGATAAAATTCTTGTAGAGTCTGTTACTTCAAAATTCTCATTTAAAGGCACATTAAAATCGACACGAATTAATGCTTTTTTGTCTTTAAAATTAAAATCATCTAAGGTCTTCATAAATTCGTTTTTTGAAGCACAAATATAACGTATTAAGAATTATTAAAATAAAAGGATTTCTGCTATCTTTACAGTATGTTGTTTTCAGAAATATTAGGTCAAGAACATCTTAAAAGTCATTTAACAAAAAGTGTTGATAAAGGCAGAATCCCTCATGCTCAACTTTTTGTTGGACCAGAAGGCTCTGGAACATTACCAATGGCAATTGCCTATGCGCAATATATTTTGTGTTATAACTCCACAGGAGAGAATACCAATGGTAATAATGCTTGCAATCTGAAATTTAATACCCTCTCACATCCAGATTTACATTTTGCGTTTCCAGTAACTACAACTGATAAAGTTAAAAGCAAGCCTGTTTCTAACTTCTTTTTAAATGAATGGAGACAATTATTGAAGGAACAACCTTATTGTAATTTGTTTGATTGGTACAAACAACTTGGCATTGACAATAAACAGGGGCAAATTGGTGTTGATGAAGCTCAAGAAATTGTAAAATCTCTATCTTTAAAATCGTATGAAGGCGGTTATAAAGTAATGCTTATTTGGATGGCTGAAAAGATGAATATTGCTTGTGCAAACAAGCTGTTAAAGCTTATAGAAGAACCGCCTGATAAAACCGTTTTTGTTTTAATTGCTGAAGACGAAGAGCACATTATTAGTACCATTCGTTCTCGCTGTCAAATACTTCATTTTCCTCCATTAGCTGCAGAGTGTATTAAAAACGCTTTAATAAAAAGTTATGGTTTAGAGGTTTCTGTAGCTACAAAAATAGCACATCAATCCAATGGGAATTATAATAAGGCTTGTGATTTGGTTTATCAGGATTCTGAAGATTTACAATTTGAGGAATGGTTTATATTCTGGATTAGAAGCGCTTTTAAAGCAAAAGGCAATAAAAGTGCTATTCACGATTTAATCTCTTGGAGTGAAGAAATTGCTAAAACAGGACGGGAAACTCAAAAACAATTTTTACACTTTTGTGTCGATTTTTTCAGACAGGCACTTTTACTGAATTATGGAGCTGACCAATTGGTTTATATAGAGCCTAATTCTAAAAATTTTAAACTTGAAAAATTTGCTCCTTTTATTAATCATGCTAACATTTTAGAAATTAGCGAAGAACTTCAAGATGCAATTTATCATATTGAACGTAATGGAAACTCCAAAATTATACTTACCGATTTGTCAATAAAACTAACACGATTACTTCATAAAAAAACGGCTTGAATTTTTACTGCGCTTAAAACTCTATTCTAAACACCATATTTGGTGTAATTCCTAAAGATATTTTATTAATTTCTCGTAGCACATTATATCCATCTTCATTCTGTCTTATTTGATAAGTTCTGCTTAATATGTTTTCAGTATCATAGATATTCAATAAAGAAAAACCGAATTTTCCTTTCCATTTTTTATCTTCAGAGATAATAACTACCCCGAGGCAAGCCTCCTTTAGATTAGCAAATAGAAATAATCACTTAAATAAAAATGATGATAATGATGTTGAAATTTCTTTTTTTGCTTCTTTTTTTCTTTGTTATTAACATAGCGGTAATATAATTAGATTATTAGGATTAAATTTTGTATCTTTTGGGATGGAAAAAATGGACTTTAGATCGGTTAATTCTGACACAAGAAAAGAGATACGAAAACGAGCAATAATCTTGATATTAAAAGGTGCTCAAAAGAAAAAGGTTGCGGAACTTTTTGGAGTAAACCAAAATACAATAACAAACTGGGCAAAGAGGTACAATGAATTAGGCTTGAAAGGCTTGATTGACAATAAACGAGGCGTAAAATCTGAGGACAAAAAATTGCTTAGTTCAAAACAAGAAAAATTGGTACAAAAAATGATATTAGACGTAATGCCAGATCAGCTAAAACTTCCATATTCATTATGGACTAGAAAGGCTGTCAAAGAACTTGTAGAAAGAGAGTTTGGCATTGTCATGGCTATCAACACCATGGGAGATTACTTGCGTTCTTGGGGATATTCTCCGCAAAGACCAAAGAAAAAAGCCTATGAACAATGTTCTAAAAAAGTTCAAAAATGGTTAGAGCAAGAGTATCCTAACATAAAAAAGAGAGCAAAACAGGAAGGAGCAGACATACATTGGGGTGATGAGACAGGAGTGAGAAACAATAGTCAACACGGAAGAAGCTACGCTCCAAAAGGAAGAACTCCGGTAAAAAAGAGTATGGCTAAACGCTTTTCAGTAAATATAATCTCGACTGTTACCAATCAAGGAAAAGTTGAATTTATGATTTATTCAGGAAGTATGAATGCTGATAGATTAATTGAATTTATGCAACAATTGATTAAAGGGAAAGCTAAAAAAACGTATTTAATACTGGATAATTTAAGGGTTCATCATAGTAAAATTGTTAAAAAATGGGCAGAAGAAAATCAATCAAAAATAGAAATCTTTCACTTACCATCATACTCTCCAGAAAAGAATCCTGATGAATATCTGAACTGTGATTTAAAATATGGACTCTCTGAAAAACCTGCTCCTAAAAATCAAAAACAGTTACAAAATAATGTAGAAAATCATATGCGTATGCTACAACAAAACCAACAAAGAGTAATCAAATATTTTAATCATAAAGACATTAAATATGCAGCTTAGTAAAATCACTATTAATAGCCGTCAGGTTAATAATGATTCTATATTTCTGCTGTTGTGATATTCAATAAAATCGGCAACAAAGAAAGTATAAATTTTAATCGTGCTTATGCTATAGCGTTTTCCTTTTAGATATTTATAAAAATTATTTAAAACAGCTTTGTTTTCTGAAGATAAAACTCTTACTCTTTTAATATGTGGTTTAGATATTTTTGGCGTCTTGTTAAATAAAGTTGTACCATCTATAAACGCTTGTTTTTTAAAAGCAGAATAAATTTGTTTCAAATTTTTTGGATTGTTTCTAATATACCAACTTTTTAAGGTTTGGCTCCATCTGGCATTTAATGATGATTTGGCAATGTTGATTAAATCTTTATTGTAATCAAATTCAAGACAGATTTGATTATCGTTTCTATGACGAATACGTTTTAACGTTATAATAGGTAATTCTTTCATTTTTAGGACATAAACAATAAAAATACAAATTCTTTTAAAAATAGAGGAATAAAATAGTTGTCAATTCATCAACCCTTCAATTTCTTCAACTTCAATAGGAATATTTCGCATTAAGTTAAAAGGCTCACCTTCTTCTTGAATCACTACATTGTCTTCTAGCCGAATTCCAAAACCTTCTTTTGGAATATAAATTCCTGGCTCTACAGTAAACACCATATTGGCTTGCATTGGTTCGGTTAAAATGCCATAGTCATGTGTGTCTAATCCTATATGATGCGATGTGCCATGCATAAAATATTTTTTATAAGCTGGCAAATCCGGACTTTCGTTTTGCACATCAGCTTTATCGAGCAATCCTAAACCTAAGAGTTCAGATGTCATTAATTTACCAACTTCTATATGGTAATCTTCCCAGATAGCTCCGGGAACTAAAAGCTTGGTAGCTTCATCTTTTACACGATTTACAGCATTGTAAACATCTTTTTGTCTCTTGGTAAACTTTCCAGACACAGGAATTGTCCGTGTCATATCACTAGAGTAATTAGCGTATTCTGCACCAACATCCATAAGTATTAAATCTCCGGCTTTACATTGTTGGTTATTTTCAATGTAGTGCAACACATTGGCATTATTGCCTGACGCAACGATTGGTGTATAGGCAAACTTTTTAGAACGACTACGTAAAAATTCATGCATAAATTCAGCTTCAATTTCGTATTCCCAAACTCCGGGGTTTACAAAATTTAAAATGCGACGAAATCCTTTTTCAGTAATATCACAAGCCTGTTGTATTAAATCTAATTCTATTTGGTCTTTTACTGAACGAAGTCTTTGTAAAATAGGGTTACTTTTTGCAACATTGTGTGCAGGGTATTTATCTTTCAGCCATTTAGTAAAACGGTCTTCACGAGTTTCCGTTTCTACAGATGCACGATAATGCTCATTGGTATTTATATAAACTGTATCACATTGAGACATTAACTCGAACATAATCTTTTCCATATCCTGTAGCCAATACACAGTTTTAATTCCGGAAGTTTCAAACGCTTTTTCTTTAGTTAATTTTTCGCCTTCCCAAACAGCTATATGTTCGTTAGTTTCTTTTAAAAATAATATCTCACGATGTTTTTCTTTTGGACAATCAGGAAACAGCACTAAAATACTTTCCTCCTGATCGACACCACTTAAATAAAAAATATCGCGATGCTGTTCAAAAGGCATGGTGCTATCCGCACTTATTGGGTACATGTCGTTAGAATTAAAAACAGCCAAACTGTTGGGTTTCATTTGGACTATGAAGTTTTTTCGATTTTTTATAAATAAGACTTTATCTATTAGATTATATTTCATATTAAAAATTTAGTTGGATAAAATTAAAAAAACAAACTAAACAAATGGCTATATTTTACTATTTTAGTTTTATTTCCTATTTTATTTGTTAAAATTTGTTGGATGAAATTTACAATTGTTGATATGGTAAGTGTACTTGTAATATATCAATCATTTATGTTGGTTTTGTTTCTCATGTTTAACAAAAAGTCCAAGCCGCTTTTTATTAAAGCTCTTATTTTAATATTCCTGCTCATTATTTTTCATTTTAGCTATATGCTTTTTGAAAAATATAGTGTTTCTAAGAATTATTTCTTCGGACCTTTTTTTGGGCTTATTTATGGTCCTATGTACCATTTGTACACTAAAAGCTTAATTGTAGAAAAGACAGATTTTAAGAAGATTAGTATTCATTTTATTCCGGCTTTTTTAACCTTTTTTATGCTTGCTTTTTTTAGCAGCAAAATGGTTAATTATTTTGATAGCATTGGATTAATTGTGACAGCTCATTTTACAGTTTATTTATTTTTAACTTTGAGATTAATATATAAATATCGCAGATTATTAAAACACACTACATCTTCATTTTATAACATAAGCCTATTTTGGCTGGAATTAATTATTTATTTACAGTTGATTATTCTCTTAGTTACAATTATAGAGAGTTATGCTCAATCTCTAAATGTTGGGGATTTAATAATTTTATTGATTTATGTATTAGTTTTAATTTTAATCAATTGTTTTTATTATTTGGGACTGAAACAGGTGCGTTTGTTTAGAGGGTTTAATGAAGAGAAAGTCAACTCAATTTTAGCTAAGGGATATACAATTTCGAATGAGTTATTTAACGAATATGTTAATAAAATAAACAATTATATTACAGAAGAGAAACCATATTTAGAGTTTGAAATTACATTAAATGACCTGTCTGAAAGCTTGTCGATTTCTAAAAGAAACTTATCACATGTCATTAATAAGGAATTCGATAAGAACTTTTATGATTTTATCAATTATTATAGACTAGAAAAGGTTAAAAAATATCTTCAAGAATCAAATAATCCAATTAAAGAAGTTATGTATGATAGTGGTTTTTCTAATAAGGCAACTTTTAACTTCATTTTTAAAAAAGACACAGGTTTAACACCGACTCAATATCGAGGAAAACATAAAAGTTAGTCTGTTTACCTGTACTTATACCTTTAATTCAACTTCATTTTTCATTTTTGTGATCTAAATAATTTTAAAATGAAAAATCTAAAAAAAATTCTTCGCCCTTTTGTAACAGGAATAATAGTAACACTCATTATTGCTTTAATCATGTTAAAAGTTACTATTGACTTTCAAAATCTTTTATTTATTGGGTCAGCTTTATTTTTTATAGCTGGATTCTTAAATTCTAAAACAACATTAAATTATGTGCTTGCTGCCACTTTAATATCATTTACTTATATATTGTTTTTTACAATTCTTGTTTTAGAACAATTACCTGGGTTATATTATTTTCTTATAATTTATTTTATTGCTTGTGTTTTAGGATTGTATTATAAAATATACAAACTAAAAATAATTGTATCTGTATTAGTATTGTTGTCAATTATGAGTTTTTTAGCAATAAAGGTAATCCCTGTTGATATTGAAGATAATTTAACTCAAACAAAATTTGAAGCGCTGCCATCATTTAAAATCACAGAACTTTCAGGAGATGTTGTTGATATAGAGGAACTAAAAGATAAAGTTATAGTCTTAGATTTTTTTGGCACTTGGTGTGCTCCTTGTGTTAAAGAACTTGTAGAATTAGATAAAATTCAAAAGGAGTTTAAAGATAATGATGATGTCGTTTTTTATGTTATCAACGCAAATATTGGGGGAGATACACCCGAAAAGTTTGAAGCATTTATAGATAAACACAATTATAATTTCCGTTTTGCTTATGACTATGATAGTGAAATATATAAACTACTAAAATTGCAACAATTAGGATTGCCTGTATTATTAATAATAGATAAGGAGCAAAATATCAGATTACAACATGTCGGTTATAATACAGCTGAAACAAATTTTACAAAAAATCTTATTAATACCATTAAAAGTTTTATGTGAAAATGTTAATTTGAATTTAGATTATTTTATTATTTTTTTTAGCATAATCTAAAACTTCTTGATTCCATTCCTGCCAATTTATTGGATTATTTTCATGTTGTTTAAGATAAGGGGAATTTGATTTATCAAGATTGTTACGATTGAAATTCATTCTTAACCTTAGAATATAAGTGATTTAACAAACTTATACCAATTTTATTATCTATTTTCTTATTTTTAAATCTTATAACCTTCCAACCAACCATTTCTATTATCTCATCTCTGATTTTATCTCTGACGCATCTTCTTGAATCCAACCATAACCTTTTGCCTCTAATTCATCAACTAATTCAGGCCCACCCTCAAGAGCTATTTTACCATTAATAAGAATAGATAATTTATCATGTTTAATATACTCTAAAATTCTTTTGTAATGTGTGATTATCAGAATTATTTTGTCTTTCCCCATAAATTTATTAATGCCATCTGCTACATCTCTTATGGCCGATATATCTAAACCACTGTCTGTTTCGTCCAAAATTGCTACTTTTGGATCTAAAACAACTAATTGTAATATTTCAGATTTCTTTTTTTCTCCACCTGAAAAGCCATGATTAAGATATCTTTGTGCGAAAGATTCATCTGTTTTTAGTAGATCTAGTTTTTCTTTTAACAGATTGTGGAAATCCAAAACTGAAATTGGTTCTTCTCCTTTTCCTTCTCTTAGTGAGTTTATTGCAGTTCTTAAGAATGTTGAAATTGTTACTCCATCAACCTCATTTGGATATTGGAATGATAAAAATAGTCCTCTTTTTGCTCTTTCATCTGGACTTAAATCATTAATAACCTCTCCATTAAGGATTATTTGTCCTTGGGTTATTTCATATTTTGGATGACCCATAATTACATTTGCTAAAGTAGATTTTCCAGAACCATTTGGACCCATTAAAGCATGAACTTTTCCCGTTTCTACTTTTAGGTTTACTCCTTTCAGAATCTTAATTCCTTCTATTTCAACATGTAGGTTTTTACTTTCTAGCATTTTCCAAAGCTCCTCTTACAGGATCTAACGATAATAAGGCACATTTTAATCTCA
>JADFSQ010000225.1 GCA_022560715.1 Bacteroidota bacterium | reverse complement strand
TATACAAAAGATATTATTGAAAGTAAAATAAAAGAAATTGGTGAAAAAGAAGATAGGCTATCAAATATAACTATCGATCTAACGGAATTCAAACTTAAAATTAACAAAAAAGATCTTTCTAAAATTATAGAAGAACTCGTAAGCAATGCGATAAAATTCTCGGTTCCCGGAGATAGTATTAAGGTTTCTAGCAGGATAATTATGCAAAATTTTATTATTTCAGTTAGAAACGAAGGAATTGGTATATCTCAAGAAAACATTACTAAAATTAATGGATTTATGCAGTTTGACAGGCAACAAAGGGAACAGCAGGGTATTGGATTAGGCCTCAGTATTGTTAAGCTATTGACTTCACTTTACAATGGCGATTTCAAAATTGATAGTAACCCTGGAGAATACTTTAAGATAGAGCTTAGTTTTCGGAAATAAATTTTTTACTTTAAATACTCCAAAACATTAGATTCAATACGCTCTTGTATATTTGAAACGTCTGCTTTTACAAAAGCTTCGCCTGTAATATTTTCGTAGAGTTCTATATAACGTTCACTTACGGTTTCAATATAGTCATCACTCATAAACGGAACGCTTTGTCCTTCCAAGCCTTGAAAATTATTGGCTATTAACCATTGGCGCACAAACTCTTTGGAGAGTTGTTTTTGGGTTTCGTTATTGTCTTGTCTGTCCTGATAACCTTTGGCATAAAAATAACGCGATGAATCTGGTGTGTGGATTTCATCTATTAAAACAATTTTGCCTTCTTTTGTTTTACCAAATTCGTATTTGGTATCCACCAAAATTAATCCTCTTGAAGCTGCAATTTCTGTTCCTCGTTGAAACAGTTTACGAGTATAATCTTCAAGTATTATATAATCTGCTTCCGAAACTATTCTTCTTTTTAAAATATCTTCACGAGAAATATCTTCGTCGTGATTTCCCATTTCGGCTTTGGTAGCCGGAGTTATAATTGGCTCTGGAAATTTGTCATTTTCTTTCATTCCCTCTGCCATTGCAATCCCGCAAAGCATTCGTTTTCCAGCTTTATATTCTCGAGCAGCATGACCAGACATATAACCACGAATTACCATTTCAACTTTAAAAGGCTCGCATAAATATCCAACAGCTACATTTGGGTCCGGAGTTGCAATAAGCCAATTCGGCACCAAATCTTCGGTAGCTTTCATCATTTTAGTGGCTATCTGATTTAATATTTGTCCTTTAAAAGGAATACCCTTTGGCATCACGACATCGAAGGCAGACAATCTATCAGTAGCAACCATTACAAGAAGTTCATCATTTATATTATAAACTTCACGCACTTTACCCTTATAAAAACTTTTTTGATTTGGAAAATTGAAGTTGGTATCTGTTATTGTCTTCATAAGCCATTCTGTCTCCCGATAGCTATCGGGACGGACATCTCTCCTAAAGGGAAAGAAATCACTAATTATTTTGGAATTTGGAATTTCATAATTGAAGTTTTATTCACGGTTCTCGATTCCTTTATAAGCCGAAATAATCTTTTTTACCAATTTATGACGCACTACATCTTTTTCGTCGAAAAATACAATGCCAACACCTTCAACATTTCTTAAAACCAATAGGGCTTCTTTTATTCCTGAAATGGTACGGCGTGGTAAATCGATTTGTCCCGGATCTCCATTAATCATGAACTTTGCATTTTTACCCATTCGGGTTAAAAACATTTTCATTTGATTATGGGTTGTGTTTTGTCCTTCATCTAAAATCACAAACGCATTGTCAAGCGTTCGCCCACGCATAAATGCTAAAGGAGCAATTTGAATAATGCCTTTTTCGATATAATTGTCTAATTTTTCAGACGGAATCATATCACGTAGAGCGTCGTACAAAGGCTGCATATATGGATCCAGTTTTTCTTTTATATCTCCTGGTAAAAATCCGAGCTTCTCTCCAGCTTCAACTGCCGGACGCGTTAAAATAATGCGTCGTACTTCTTTATTTTTAAGTGCCTGGACTGCGAGAGCTACAGCAGTATATGTTTTTCCTGTACCTGCCGGACCAATCGCAAAAACCATATCATTTTTACCCATACTTTCAACTAACTTACGTTGATTTACCGTTAGAGCTTTTATCTGTTTTCCGCCAACACCATGCACTAATACTTTTCCGCTGTTAGTGGATGTTTTATAATCTTCACTGCTATTACTTGTTAATACACGATCAATAACATTTTCGTCGAGTTTATTGTATTTAGCAAAATGTTTCAACAGCATTGTAATACGATGGTCGAATTCTTTTAATAGTTCTTCATCACCAAAGGCTTTAATTTTATTTCCTCGTGCAACAATTTTAAGTTTAGGAAAGTACTTTTTTAATAATTCTATATTTGCATTTTGTGTTCCAAAAAATTCTTTTGGACTAATCTCTTCGAGTTCAATGATAAGTTCGTTCAAATGTTGCTGTTTTTATACTATAAATCTGAAAGGTTTTGTTAGATTTATACAGTTAATTTTTATTATTTCAAATAGGTCTTAATAAACCTGCATTTAATTAATTTCTATCTAAATCTAAAAAATAAAACGAAAAAAATTATGTAGGTTTGTAAAACTCAAAAGTACATAATTTTATATCAAAAATTACTAATAAAACAGCAACAATTTTGCTTATGGCAATTATTACATTAACAACCGATTTTGGTGAAAAGGACCATTTTGCTGGTGCTGTAAAAGGAGCTATTTACAATGAGCTTCCTGATGTTAAAATTGTAGATATTTCGCATTCCGTTTCGCCTTTTAGTATTCCGGAAGCCGCATATATTATACAAAATGCGTATAGTAGTTTTCCTAAAGGAACCATTCATATTATTGGTATAGACTCCGAAATTAACGAAGAAAACAAACATATTGCCATAAAATTAGACGACCATTATTTTCTCTGTGCCAACAATGGTATAATGAGTATGGTTTGCTCGGATATTGCACCTGAAAAAATTGTGGAAATAAATATTCATGATAAAATTGAAACCAGTTTTCCTGTTTTAGACGTTTTTGTAAAAGTCGCCTGCCACATTGCCAGAGGTGGAACGCTTGAAGTTATTGGAAAATTAATTGAAACTATTAAACCCATAAAAAACATCATTCCTTTTGTTAATGACGAAAAAAATCAAATTATTGGCAATGTAATCTATATCGACAATTACGGGAATGTTGTTACAAATATTAAACGTGCTTTTTTTGAAAGTATCCAAAAAGGGAGAAATTTTGAAATCTATGCAAGAAGCTATAAGTTTAAAAAAATACATCGAAAATATAGCGATATTGTAAATTTTAAAATCCCAAGAGATAAACGCAACGATGAAGGTCGTGGTTTGGTAGTGTTTAACTCTTCCGACTATATGGAAATCGCTATTTACAAAAGTAATTGTGAGACTGTTGGTGGCGCTTCTACTTTAATGGGATTGAATATGAGAGATACTGTTACCATTCAATTTTTAAAATAAACCCACTCTGTCTCTTCGAGACATCTCTCCCAAAGGGAGAGAATATATAAATTTATTTGAAATTTAAAAAATTAAGAAATGATTGTTCGCATAGTTAAAATGAGTTTTGCTGAAGATCATATCGATACGTTTCTTGAAAATTTTCATTCGCAAAAAGAAAGTATACGTCATTTTGAAGGTTGTCAGCTTTTGGAATTATATAGAGATAAAACTCATTCAAATATTTTTTTTACATATAGTTATTGGAAAACTGAAGACGATTTAGAACATTACAGACATTCCGATTTATTTAAAAACATTTGGTCAAAAACTAAACCTTTGTTTAATGCTAAACCCGAAGCATGGAGTGTTGATAAAGTGGTTTCTCTTACGTAATTACGATTGACGATTGATGATTTATGATTATAACTTACCTCAGTTCGATTATTAAAACAGAGCAATTTGGTTTGATTTTACTGTTTGATATCTAATTGTTGGTTTTTTAGGAAGAAAACTATAAGCGATGAGTCCTGCAATTAAATTAGATAAGAAATTCCCAAAGCTTCTATGTCTGGAATGTTCAATTTGGCAGATATTTTTTAATTCATCATTAACCGTTTCGATTACAGATCGTTTGCGGAGTAAAATTTTATCACTCATAGTCATCAAAGAATTCTTCATATTGTTTTTAATATTGGTAATTAAATGTACTCCATCTACAAAAAGCATTTGCATTAAGTCCTTTCCAATATAGCCTTTATGGGCGAATAGTTTTCCATAGATTTTTTCTAAAAAACTTTTCTTTTTTAGTGGTGTTCTGTCGTCTAGATTTGCTTGGGTAATAACAAAATTTAAGATTTCTCCTTTGTCATTGATTACGATATGAAGCTTGAATCCATGAAACCATCCTATAGTAGATTTACCCGTAGTAG
>JADFSQ010000224.1 GCA_022560715.1 Bacteroidota bacterium | reverse complement strand
GAGCATGTGCCATCGCCAAAAATTGAAGAAGGGAATACTCAAATGCTAATAACATCTTTAGATTTTTCATCATTTGTGGGGCGTATAGCTATTGGACGTTTACAGAGAGGGTTATTGAAAACCGGAATGAGTGTATCGCTTTGCAAAAGAGACGGTAGCATTATAAAATCCAAAATAAAAGAGCTCTATACGTTTGAAGGTTTGGGTCGAAAAAAGATAGATGAAGTACAGGCAGGCGATATTTGTGCGATTGTAGGTATGGAAGGTTTTGAAATTGGCGATACCATAGCCGATTTAGAAAATCCTGTAGCACTAAAAACAATTGATATTGACGAACCAACAATGAGCATGTTGTTTACCATAAACGATTCGCCTTTCTTTGGAAAAGATGGAAAATTTGTAACATCTCGTCATATCAAAGATCGTCTTTATAAAGAACTTGAAAAGAATTTAGCACTTCGCGTAAATGAAACTGATAGTGCAGATAAATTTTTGGTGTTTGGTCGTGGTGTATTGCATTTGTCGGTGTTGATAGAAACCATGCGTCGAGAAGGTTACGAACTGCAAATCGGGCAACCACAAGTTATTATTAAAGAGATAGATGGTGTAAAATGCGAACCCTTTGAAGATATGACCATTGATTTGCCTGAACATGTTTCTGGAAAAGCCATAGAAATGGTGAGTATGCGAAAAGGAGAAATGACAAGTATGGAAGCAAAAGGCAACCGAATGGTATGTCAGTTTATTGTACCATCGCGAGGAATTATTGGGTTGCGAAATCAATTATTAACTGCAACTGCTGGTGAAGCTATTTTGGCACATCGATTTAAAGAGTATCAACCTGTAAAAGGTGGTATTCCAGAGCGTCAAAACGGGTCGTTGGTGTCTATGGAAAAAGGGAAAGCCATTCCTTATTCTATCGATAAATTACAAGATCGCGGAAAGTTTTTTGTAGATCCAGGCGAAGACATTTACGAAGGGCAAGTAATTGGCGAGAACTCTCGTGGTGACGATATGGTAATAAATATTACTAAAACTAAAAAAATGTCGAATGTGCGTTCTTCAGGAGCTGATGATAAAGCTAAAATTGTTCCTGCGATTAAGTTTTCGTTAGAAGAAGCTTTAGAATATATTCAAAAAGACGAATATGTTGAGGTAACACCTAAGCACTTACGGATACGTAAAATTTTATTGAAAGAAGTGGAGCGGAAAAGATCAAAGGCAATTTAAAATTTTATATTCTTTTTTACAAATATCTCATTGATTAATACTTAAATGATTTTGTATCTTTGAAGCTGCATAAGTATAATATTTCATTATGCTTTAGTGTGTCAAATTTCTAATCAAAAAAGTAAAGTAGGTCAAGCTGCCATAAAACAAATTCATTTTTATTGAAGAGATTATTCGATTATATAAATAGCAAAGTTTTAGTAGATGTAGCTGGATTAAATTCAGCAAATCTAATTACAAAAATTGTTGCAGGACTTTTAACTACTAAATTTATTGCTGTTTTTATTGGAGCCGAAGGTTTAGCACTTATTGGGAATCTTAAAAACTTTTTAACTGCTATTCAATCTTTTGCAACAGTAGGACTCTACAAAGGCATAGTAAAGTATATAGGAGAATTTAAAAATGATTCCTTAAAGTTAAGTAAAACCATTTCAACATCTTATTATTTAGGTTTTCTATCTACCATTTTTATAAGTTTTCTATGCCTTTTTAATGCACAAACTATTAACGATTTTATTTTTTCTGCTCAAAACGATTATGCTTATGTTGTGAAAATCATGGCTCTTGCACTTCCATTCTATGCGTTAAATGTGTTTTGTTTTTCTATAATGAATGGGTTTAGTAAGTACAAAATCTTATTGATCATCAATATTATAGGGCAAATAATGGGGCTTTGTGTCACGCTGCTTTTAATTTATCAAAATAAAATTGATGGCGCATTAATTTCGGTAGTCATTGCACCTTCTTTAATTTTCTTAATTACATTGGTAGGTATTTTAAACAGAAGAAATTTATCATCGTCAATTAAAGTAAGTAATATAGATTTTAACTGGATTAAAAAATTCGCTCCTTTTATTTTAATGGCTTTAATTTCTGGTATTGCTTTACCACTGGTTTTTATTGCAATACGTAATTATATTATAGATTCTGAAGGTTTGAAAGAAGCTGGTTTTTGGGAAGCAATGAACAGAATTTCATCGTATTATTTAATGTTTGTTAATTCGTTAATGGTCTTGTATTTTTTACCTCGTTTTGCAGAAATTGACAGTAAAAAAGAATTTAGAAAAGAAGTATTTGGCTTTTACAAAAAGATAATGCCAATAATTGGTTTAGGATTATTAATCATTTATTTTTTAAGACCATTTTTTGTTGCTTTGTTCTTAACACAAGAATTTGATGCTGTACAAGAGCTTTTTGGTTGGCAATTATTAGGGGACTTTGTAAAAGTTTTATCTGTAGTAATAGCATATCAATTTATTGCCAAAAAAATGTTTTTGAAATACATTATTACCGAGGTGTTTTTGGTTGTAATTTTATATTTAACCAGTATTTATTTTGTTGATATGTATGGTGTAAAAGGAGCCAACATCGCTCATTTTGTTTCCTATTTGTTGTATTTTGTAATGATACTATTACTATTTAGCAGCTCTCTTTTTGGAATTTTACAAGATGAACAAAAACTCGATTAGTATTAAAATAAAGATGAAATAAGTTGTTGATTAAAAAGATATTAAAAAATCAGTTTTTTAAAGTTCTATCTTATAATTCTATTATAATATTAGGGAAAGTAATAACATCATTTGTTGTTTCTAAAGTTAGTGCAATTTATTTGGGTCCATCGGGTTTTGCTTTAGTAGGAAATTTTAAAAATTTGTTTCAAGGTGTATTAGGAATTACTTCTAGTGGTTTTGAAAGTGGTGTTATTCGTCATATTGCTGAAAGCAAAAACAAGAAGGAAGAATACGCTTCAATTATTTCAACAGTATTTGCATTAAGTACATTAATAGCACTTTTTATTGCACCTTTTATATATTTTTTTTCTGAAACATTAAGTATTTCCATACTAAAAGAAAACTCTTATGCTTTTGTTTTTAAATATTTTGCTTTTCTGCTTCCAATAATTTCCTTTAATTTTTTATTATTTTTTATAATAAATGGCTTGCAACGATTTAAACTTTTTACACAAGTTTCAATTATTTTAAACGTATTAAATGCTGTTTTAACATTTGTACTTATTCATTTTTATAATTTAAAAGGAGCATTAATAGTAAGTTTGTTAGTCCCTGTTTTGTGTCTTGCAATTAGTTTTTTTTTAAAAGAGACTAGAGAAATAATTTATTATCAGCTTTTTAGCTTAAAAAACGTTTCAATAAAAATAATTAAGTCACTATCAGTTTACGTCAGTATGGCAATTTACTCAGCAGTTTTAATTAGTATAACATATCTGCTTTTAAGAAATAGTATCATTAAAAATGTAGATATTGAAACTGCTGGTTTGTGGGAGGCTATGAATAAAATTTCAACGTTTTACATGATATTTTTTTCATCCTTATTTACCTTGTATTTACTTCCGAAATTATCTCTTAATAAAACTATAAATGGTTATAATACGATAATGTTCGATTATTTTAAGTTTATAATTCCATTAATGATAACACTATTTGTAGTGTGTTATATTTTAAGAATTTTTATAATTAAACTGTTTTTAACGGATGATTTTTTAGAGATTAAAGACTTTTTTTATTTACAAATGATAGGAGATTTTTTAAGAGTTATCGCATTTTCTTTTGCATATCAGTTTCATGCTAAAAAAATGGTTGCATCTTATTTTATATCAGACGCAATACTCTATATCACTTTTTATATGTTAAGTATTTATTTGCTAAACGATTTTAATATTCAAGGTGTTTATTATGCTTATATTGTAAGCGCATTGTTATATTTAATTTCGGTATCTCTATTGGTGTTTTTTAATCGTAATAAATATTTAAAAAAAAATGTTTAAACAACTTAACTTTTTTTTTATTTTAATTCTTCCATTAGTTTTTAAATATATATTCTTATTTTTTTTTTATTGACTTAGAGTTATTCGATTTAGAAGTTATTTTAGAAGTCTAAATTCAAATGTAGAACTTTTTAGTGTGTTTCACAGGGGATGGGAGGAAGATGAGTATACGTCTGAGCGTGAAGCTTCGGCACTTAATAATCTTAGAAGGGAAGCTGAGGTTATTGGTTATACAACTGTAAATGCCGGTTATGATTTGAAAAAAATTGCTTTCTACGACAATTGTGACCTACACATCGGTTACAGAGTGCATGCTCAAATATATTTTCTTAGAATGCGAAAACCGTCGTTTCTTCTATGGGAGGATGGTAGAGGAAT
>JADFSQ010000223.1 GCA_022560715.1 Bacteroidota bacterium | reverse complement strand
AAGGATTCTTTTGCCAGGATAAAAAGCTGCTGTTTTAAGAATATTAGCTGCAATCTGAAGATTGCGCATCTCCCATAAAGAATACCTTGCTCTATCAGAACCTGATGGAAAATTGGTTGTAAACCAAATCGCCCATTGTGCTTCAAAATCCTGCTTCATATATTCCTCACTGTTTAAGAAGGTGTATAAGTCTAAAATATCGTTCTTTTCAACTCCTCTTTTTATGAGTTCATTAGTTTTGATATACACAGGACTGTTGTTTACTATATCTTTAAATAGTTCTTGATTGCTTTTATAATCTTGCATAAAACTAGAAAAATGCTTTAATAACAGTGCCTGGTCTTGAATATTATCAATATATTCAATTCTTTCAAGCATTTGATTATTAGCAATCTTTAACGCCAATGAGTATATTTCACTAGAGTTATTCAGATTCTCGTCAATTGTTTTTAATACCTGCTTAGGAAGTCTTGATTTTTCAAGTATTGACTTATCCTGAATATATTGATAATGTAATGTCGCAGATGCTATGTCTGTAGCAGTTGTGAAGTATTCAACTAATAACAAATGCTCCACATCCGAAAGAGTATCTTTTTCCAATAAGCCCAAAATGTTTTGCTGAGCTTCCAAAAAACCAATTCCTATTTTTTTTTGAGCTAACTCAGCCATATTGAGACGATTCCCTCCAAAAAATTCTATTACATTATTGTAGGCACTGTCATTTCTCGATTTTATGTCATAAAGTAACTCTCCAGGCATATTTTCAATGCATACAGCATCAAACTTAAAACTATCTAACTTGATAATTAGATTATCAAGCATTTTAGGGTTAAAATCACTTATCTGATTTAAGTGGTATGTACCAAGTACCAGAATTTCAGTTTTGGTTTGAGCATATATTATATTTGGAAGAATTAGTGCTGCAAGTACAGTTGCAATTGTAACTTTTAGTAATTGATCTAGTTTTATTTTCATTTGACTTTATTTATTATTCCATTATATTATTTTCCTAATGATTTAAGAAGAGCTTGTTTAAAATCTAGTGGATTGTCTGTCCATATATTGTGCCCTGCTTTATCTATAACTTCAACATGCACATTGGGATAATTTAATAGTAATTTTTTATGTTTTTCTGCATTAAAATCGATGAAATCATGGTCTCCCATAATAATTGTCGCTTTCTCAACATTATTTAATAATTCACGGTAGTCATAATTCCAGTTTACGGTATTGGCCATTACAGCAGCAGCTTGTTTGTAGTAGGCTCGACCACCTTTCATTTGTTTCCAGTTTTCAATTCTGTAAATGTTAACCGATGCAAATTTGATTCGCCACAATTCGCTTTGCTCCTTATCAGTAAGGTGCGATGCATAATTGTAATAACCTATTTGTGTACTATCTGTACCGTTGTTCATTCTATAGGGTTCAGAAAGCGCTGTAACTTCAGGTCTGTTCTGAAGATATTTCAGCTGTTCTTCATACCTCTCGTCAAAAATGTCGGATATACTGTTGGCTTGCGTTGGAAGTGAGCCAATTAGCGTAATACTTTTAACTTTTTCAGGATATTTTTTTAAAAATTCCATTCCGACTAAAGTGCCCATAGAATGACAAACAATGGTGGCTTTTTGAATTTTTAATTCGTCAACTAATGTGTTTAAATCTTCCACATTTTTTTGAAAAGTCAGCTTATCAATGGGCGCTGGAGAAAAAACAGAACCTCTCTGATCGTAGAGAATAAAATGGAATTGATTTTCCAGCCCTGAAATGGCATCTAGCATATAACCATGGTTTGCCCCAAATCCACCATGTACAATGATCACGGTATCTTTGCCAGTACCCACTTCTTTTACATACAAGTCTAAACTGTCGGAAGTTTTTAAATACCATTCTGAATCATTAAGGGTTTGAGCTTTAGCTTGAAGTGTAAAAATGACTATGGATAAGACAATTAATAGTTTCATGATTTAATTTTTAGATAAGACGATTAAACTTTGATTTTGTTACACATGTTGGGATTACTGCCAACGTTTTGAATAAACACCCGTTTTAATGGCGTTTATTTTTTGTTAGCTACAGCTTTACTTTATAATTTTCAAAAATTTATCATACGACATGTTTCTACCTGTTATCACGGTAACTATCTTTTTATATTTTTTAAATATATCGGGTCTTTTTCTTATTCCAGCTAATCCTACAATTCCTGATGGTTCCACATAATGTTTGTGATTTTCTATTGTCCATTTAAGAGGGTCTTTTATTTCTTCTTCACTTATGATTATGAAGTCTTCAACAAACTCATTTACATAGTCCCAAGTAATTGTATCTTCTTCCACTTCTGCACCAATTCCTTCTGCAATTGATGGTTTAGGTTTAAAGTTTGAGGGATATTTTTTTGAACTAAACCAGTCTGCTAAAAATGGAGAATTTTCTTGTTGTACTCCATAAATTTTGATAGCAGGATTGATGGCCTTTAAAACAATTCCAATGCCTGCTAAATATCCGCCTCCTCCAACGCCACATACCAAACAGTCGATATCGGGAATCTGGGATAATAGTTCAATTCCTATAGTACCTGCTCCTTCTATCATCTCTATATCATTATAGGCTGAAACAAATACGTATCCTTTTTCTTTTTCTAATCTTTTAGCTTCTAATCTTGCTTCTGGTATCGATTTGAATGTCTGAATAGATGCTCCATTATTTTTTATAGCTTTTACCCTGTCAGAATCTGCATTTTCGGGCATTAAAATATGCACTTTTGAATTTAATATTTTGGCTGAATACGATAATCCTACACCGTGTCCTCCAGCTGTTGGTGCCACAAATTCAGCTTTCGGATTAATTTCTTTTGTTTTTAATATTTTATTTAGTCGCTCCTTACCAAGTCCTATTCAAGACTAAATTTTTATATAATAATCGAAAATCAAGATTAAAAAATATTTTTTCAAGTTCCAGTTTCAGCTTTCTCATCATTTTCTTGAGATTCCATCCGGTAGCTGCTAAAAAGGCATTGATTTGCGATGAGTTTTTGCCATTGAGATAGTTTTGTCCCATTCTAAAATCTGTTTTTAAATGACCTATAACAGGTTCTATTGCTGCACGTCGTCTAAATTTCTTGCGTTTAGCTCTTTTTTGATATTCGGTATCTCGCTTTAAAGGTCTGTAATCAGGTGTTGTGATTTTTGTTTCTCCTATTTGTTTTTGTCCTTTTCCGCCCCTATCATAAACCACTTCTTTGGGTAGATAATTTAGATTTTCTTGCATTTGGTTTAGCAGAGGTCTTATGGTTTTACTATCGTGGGGATTGCCTATAAAACTTTTAATGGCCGTGATGATTAATGTTTTTGATGTGGTCATTAATCCTATCTTATTACCAAACTCATATTGCTTATGTGCCTTGCCTTTGGCTATACAGGCTGTAAAGGGTTTGTGAATACTGTATATTTTGTTTTTGTCGCCTCGTTTTTGTGCGAGTATTTGATGGTAAAGAGTTAATTCTTCCTCGTAGTTTGTTAACTTGTCTTTGGGGAGTTCTCGGTATAATTCTCTTAATAACCGTCCTGCTATTGTTTTTAATTTTCGATCTGCTTTTAATGCTTTTTTTCTGCGTTTTGGGTGTTTTCTATTAAAGGTGTCTCTAACTAATTGCTTGGATTTTCGCACATAACTTTGACGTTGGTTTATGTTTTCTTTTTTTGCTATGGCATTGCACTTATCGATAATCCTCTTGGCTAACTTAGCATCTGTTGGAAAGGTGGTATTATTCTCTCCAACTGTGGTGTCGGATAAAACCTGCCTCTCTCGGGCTTGTTTGCCAAATAAACTAACTGAATATGCAAATATCTTCTCTATGCCTTTCTCGCCTATGCGTTTTCTAAAGTGTACAAAGTCACTTGGGTCACAAGGAAAACGATGCTCGAAATGTGCCATGCCACAAAAATACTGCATGTAAGGATCTCGTATCCAAGATTCGCAAAGAGTCTCATCACCTAAATTATAAATCCGTTTTAACATCAAACCTCCTACCATTAATCTAATTGGCATCGCAGGTTTTCCCGTGTTTGAATAGAGTGATGAAAACGATTTCTCAAAATAATTCCAGTCTATTTTATCTGATAAAAGGATTAACTCATGCCTTAAATCTATAAAATCGCTAAGCAGTGGTTTGAATAAGTTTCGTTGGTTTTGATTCGAAGTTTTTCCTATCATATATTGCAAGGTTTAGAACTCAATATAAGTAAAACCTTGCAATTAAAGACTTGAAAAATAAAGGAAAATACGAATTTATATACTGATAATTAACAGGTTAAATTGAATTTAAGGAGCGACTATTTACAATTAATTCTCTGCCATATAATAAATCAATCTCATGAAAATCTTCCCTTTTTGAAGGTCCTAATATTGAGAATGTGAATTCACTTCCTGATAATGCAAATAGTTTATATATATGCTTTTC
>JADFSQ010000222.1 GCA_022560715.1 Bacteroidota bacterium | reverse complement strand
AAACAAAACAAAATTTATTGTTGGACAAAATGTAAAGTTCGACCTCAATATTATGGGTTGCGAATTTGTAAGAGAAAATATTGCAAACCAACTTCAAGAGCTTCCGATTTTAGACACTTGTACCGAACATACAGCAGCTTTATGTAAGCTTCCTGGTGGTCGATATGGCAAATTTAAACTCCCAACACTTACAGAATTACATCAATATTTATTTAACAAACCTTTTAACGAAGCTCATAATGCTACTGCTGATGTTGAAGCGACAACACGTTGCTTTTTAGAATTAATTCGAAAAGAAGAATTTACAAAAGAACAATTAGAAGTTCAGCCAGACTATTTTAAAAATTTCTCTGAAGCTAATCCAAACGAAATTCAACTCATCGGATTAAAACATATCAATCTAAAAAAGGAAAGCGAGAAGATAAATAAAAGACTTCAAAAAGAGCAAATCAAAGATATTTCCGAAGAAGATATAAAAGAAAATATTTCAGAATTAACAGATGCCAATTTTGTGCATTTGCACAACCATTCTCAATTTTCAATATTACAGTCAACTATTAGCATAAAAGATTTGGTTTCTGCTGCTGCAGATAAACAAATGCAAGCCGTTGCACTTACCGATCATGCAAATATGATGGGAGCTTTTCATTTTATAAAGGCAGTTAACAATCATAATAATTCTGTAAAAGAGAAAAACAAAATAGCGTTAGAAAAAGGCGAAACACCAACTTTAAAAGAAATAAAACCAATATTAGGCTGCGAGTTTTTTGTTTGCGAAAATCATTCAGACAAAAGCCATAAAGACAATGGTTATCAAATTGTTTTTTTAGCGAAAAGCAAAAAAGGATACCACAATTTGTCAAAACTATCTTCTCACGCTTACACTAATGGGTTTTATTATGTACCACGAATCGATAAAAAACTCATCGAACAATACAAAGAAGACCTTATAGTTTTAACAGGAAATTTGTATGGCGAAGTACCAAGTAAAGTGTTGAATATTGGTGAAAAACAAGCTGAAGAAGCACTACTTTGGTGGAAAGAGCAGTTTAACGACGATTTGTATATTGAGTTGATGCGACACGATCAGGAAGATGAAAATCGCATTAATCCTACGCTCATAAAGTTTTCTAAAGAACATAATATAAAGCTAATCGCTACCAATAATACTTATTATGTAAATCAGGAAGATGCAAATGCTCACGATATTTTATTGTGTGTAAAAGAAGGCGAAAAACAAGCGACACCAATCGGCAGAGGTCGTGGTTATCGTTATGGTTTGCCAAATCAGGAGTATTATTTTAAGTCTTCGGACGAAATGAAAACGCTTTTTAAAGATGTTCCTGAATCCATTTCCAATATTCAGGAAATTGTAGATAAAGTAGAAACCTATCAATTAAGACACGATGTGTTGCTTCCAAAATTCGATATTCCAAAAGACTTTGAAAACGAAGATTCGTATTTAAAACACATCACATTTAAAGGTGCAAAAAAACGATATGGCGAGATTGGTTCAGACCTTCAGGAGCGTATAGATTTTGAGCTTAATGTTATAAAAAATACAGGCTATCCAGGTTACTTTTTAATTGTTGAAGATTTTATTCGCGAAGCACGAAATATGGATGTTTCTGTTGGTCCAGGTCGTGGTTCGGCAGCAGGTTCAGTAGTTGCATATTGCCTTTGGATTACCAATATAGATCCTCTAAAATACGATTTACTATTTGAGCGTTTCCTGAATCCGGATCGTGTGAGTATGCCAGATATTGATATTGATTTTGACGATGAAGGTCGTGGAAAGGTTATGGATTATGTAATTAATAAATATGGAAGCAAGCAAGTTGCGCAGATTATTACCTACGGAACAATGGCTGCTAAATCGGCTATTCGAGATACAGCAAGAGTATTGGATTTGCCACTAAATGAAGCCGATAGAATAGCGAAATTAATCCCTACTATGGCTAAACTCGAAACCATTTTCAGCTATGACGAAAAAGAATTACGAAGCAAATTTAGAGCCGAAGATTTAGATAAAATAAATCAGCTTTTAAATATTGCAGATGGCGAAGATCTTGAGGCTGAAACTATTAATCAAGCACGAAAATTGGAAGGTTCTGTTCGTAACACAGGAACTCACGCTTGTGGTGTTATCATTACACCAAGCGATATTACCAATTTTGTTCCTGTTGCAACTGCAAAAGATTCCGATTTGTATGTTACCCAATTTGACAACTCTGTCGTGGAAGATGCAGGATTGCTTAAAATGGATTTCCTCGGATTAAAAACCTTAACTTTAATTAAGGATACCGTAAAAATTGTAAAAGCTAAACACAATATTTTACTCGATCCAGATACTTTTCCGTTAGATGATGAAAAGACTTTTGAGCTGTTTCAAAAAGGAGAAACCGTAGGCATTTTTCAATATGAATCTGCTGGAATGCAAAAGCATTTAAAAGACTTAAAACCTTCTGTTTTTGACGATCTTATTGCTATGAATGCCTTGTATCGTCCTGGTCCAATGGAATACATTCCGAGTTTTATTAGACGTAAAAATGGTGATGAAAAGATTGTGTACGATCTTCCAATAATGGAGGAAAACCTTAAAGAAACCTATGGTATTACAGTCTATCAGGAGCAAGTGATGGTACTGTCTCAAAAGCTGGCAAATTTCTCAAAAGGTGATGCAGACGTGTTACGGAAAGCCATGGGGAAAAAGATTTTTGCTTTGCTTGAAAAATTAAAACCACAGTTTTTAGATGGTGGAGAATCGAATGGACATCCACGAGAAATTTTAGAAAAAATCTGGAAAGATTGGGAAGCCTTTGCGAGTTATGCCTTTAATAAATCGCATTCAACCTGTTACGCTTGGATTGCTTACCAAACAGCATACTTAAAAGCGCATTATCCTGCCGAATACATGGCTGCTGTGTTGTCTAATAATATGAACGACATAAAATCGGTTACCTTCTTTATGGAAGAGTGCAAACGTATGCGTTTAAATGTTTTAGGTCCAGATGTAAACGAATCGTATTACAAATTTTCGGTAAATAAAGATAATGCTATTCGCTTTGGAATGGGAGCCATAAAAGGTGTTGGTCATGGTGCAGTAAAAACCATAGTTGAGAATAGAAAAAAAGATGGTAATTACAATTCAATTTTTGATGTAACAAAACGTGTGGATTTACGAGCAGCTAACAAAAAAGCCTTTGAAAATTTAGCGCTTGCAGGTGGATTTGATTGTTTCACAAATACCCATCGTGCTCAATATTTTCATAAGGAAGGTGACGATATTACCTTTTTAGAAAAAGCCATACGTTATGGCAGCAAACATCAGGAAAACGAAAATTCTTCGCAAGTGAGTTTGTTTGGAGATTCGAGTGATGTGCAAATTGCAGAGCCTCAAATTCCGCCTTGCGAAAAATGGGGAACTATGGAAAAACTTGCACAAGAAAAAGAAGTCGTTGGTATTTATATTTCAGGTCATCCTCTCGACGATTTTAAAACCGAAATGAACACCTTTTGCAACGCTACGGTTGCAATGTTTAACGATTTAGAAACCTACATAAATAAAGAACTCACTTTTGGTGGCGTGGTTACAGATGTGCAACATCGAATTAGCAGACAAGGAAAAGGTTGGGCTTTATTTACGGTTGATGATTATACAGATAGTTTTGAATTCCGAATTTTTGGTGAAGAGTATTTAAAATATCGTCACTTTTTAATGAAAAATAACTTTATTTATGTTCGCACTTTTGTAAAAGATGGCTGGACTAATAGAGATACAGGTAAAAAAGGCGACCCAAGAGTCCAGTTTAACAGTTTTCAGTTGTTGCACGATGTTATGGATACCATGGCTAAAAAGCTCTCAATTCAATTAAACATTAATGATCTTGAAGAAGAAAAAATCACATCTATAAAAGAGCTATTACATATGCACAAAGGCAGTCATGCTTTAAATTTTGTGGTTTATGATAATGAAGAAAGCATAAAACTACAAATGCCAAGTCGTAAGCAAAAAGTAAAAATCTCACAAGAATTACTTGATGAATTGACAGAACAAGATGTACATTATAAATTGAATTAACTGATAATATGAATCTACAAATGTTTACTGAATTTGATTTTAACATTTTGAATCATCCGGAATTTGAAGAAAGTAGTGTTAGAGAAGAATTTATAACTCCAATATTAAAAAATCTTAATTATAAGGCTTTTGGCAGAAATAGAATAATAAGAGAAAAAACTATCACACATCCTTTTGTTCAAATTGGAACAGGGAAACGTGAGATTACAAATTATCCTGATTATTTGCTTGAAATTAATAATAAATATGCCTGGGTTTTAGATGCTAAAAATCCAAATGAAAACATTAAAACAGGTAAGAATAAAGAGCAAGCATATTTTTATGCTATCCATCCTGAAATACGAGTTGAATATTATGCATTGTGTAATGGTAGAGAGTTTATTCT
>JADFSQ010000221.1 GCA_022560715.1 Bacteroidota bacterium | reverse complement strand
CTTTCGAGTCCTTCTTCTTCCTATTAAGTACTTGCCTTTGTTGATATTTCTTGCCTGCTGATGTATCAACAACGTTAGATTTTTCGATGGACACACAGCATCCTTTGGGATTCCCATCCACACACTTTCCCTGCGTTGACGCAAACGAAGAAAATCCTAAAACAGATTGCAACAGTTCGTCAGTGGCCAATTGGTCATCGTCTTTATTTGGCACTGCTTTCTGGTGTTGTTGAGAGGAACTACGTTTGTTCCCCGGAAAACCCCGAGGAGAGCCGTGTGCTATTATTGCTTGCTGCCGTTTTTGAGAGGAAGGGAGAGTCTCTCCCTCTCTAACTCGCTTCGCCATTCCACTGTTCTAAAAAGATAAAAAATGTAAAAAAATTGGGTTCTTTATAATATAAAGCATAAAAAAAAAGGCAAGCTACCTACATCACACCGCTACAACCATTTACCTTTGCTGCGTTCCCGCCCTGGAGGATTCAACAGGAGCTAGTTGTGTAGGACTTGCCAACTGCAAAGATACAACCTTTTAATAGTTGGACAATGATTTTTTAATATCATTATAAATAAATAACTTGCTGCTCCAAATAACAATACTATGACTGTTTTTAAGTTTCTTGCACTTATCATTTTAAGCATTTCTGTACTCTCTTGCGGAAGTAATTCCGGACAGAAAAAAAATGATTTTTCAATAATTTCTAATATTAAAGGAAAAACAATTGCCAATAATAAAACACTTTCTCTTTCTATTAAAAACCATAAAAGCTATAAAATAGATTCGGTTGTTTATACTTTAAATGGAAAACATATAACTAATAATCAAGATTTAAACACTTTTAAACTTGGGAAACAAACTATAGAAGCTACTGTTTTCTTTGAAGGAAAAAGTCAAAATACCTCACTATCTATTACAATTTTAAATAGTGAGCTTCCAAATGTCTATACGTTTAAAATTATCAACGAATATCCTCACGACATTACATCGTACACACAAGGATTAGAATTTTTTAACGGCGAACTATATGAAAGCACAGGACAACGAGGCGAATCTAAACTTCGGAAAGTGAATTACAAAACTGGTGAGGTTTTGAAAAATATTGATTTGGCAAAAGAATACTTTGGTGAAGGTCTTACCATTTTAAATAACAATATTTATCAATTAACATGGAAAAGTGGTACTGGTTTTGTTTACGATTTAGAAACGTTCGACAAAAAAAGTAGCTTTAAATACGGAAAAAGCAAAGAAGGCTGGGGACTTTGTAATGATGGAACACAACTTTATAAAAGCGATGGTACAGACAAAATTTGGATTCTTGATGCTGAAACTCTAACTGAAAAAGAATACATACAAACCTATACTAACAAAGGAAAAATTGTTGGCATGAATGAATTAGAATGGGTAGATGGGAAAATATATGCAAACAGATACCAACTGGATGGTGTCGCTATAATCAATCCTGAAAATGGAGCCGTTGAAGGTGTTATCGATTTTCGGTCGCTGAAAAAGAAAGTAACGCAACACAAAAAATTGGACGTACTAAACGGCATAGCATATAATATGGAAACTAAAACACTTTTTGTAACAGGAAAGTATTGGGATAAATTATTTGAAGTTGAAATAATTGAACAGTAACTCTATGCAAGTCTTCGAAAAACTTATAACCGTAAGCCAAGATGATTTAGACGAACTAAATCATGTTAACAATGTGCGTTATGTACAATGGACTCAAGATATAGCAAAAGAACACTGGTTGCAATATGCTACCGAAGAAATTCTAAAAGATTTTTTTTGGGTGCTTTTAAACCATCATATCGAATATAAAAGTCCTGCCATTCTAAACGATGTAATTAAACTTAAAACCTATGTTATTAAAACAGAAGGTGTTACTTCTACTCGTATTGTAGAAATGTATCATAATAAAACCAATAAACTTCTGGTAAAATCTAAAACCCATTGGTGTTTAATAAGTTCAAAAACTTTGCGTCCTACACGGATTAATTCAGAAATTGCCAACTTATAATTAAATAAATTTTATACTATTTCATATTTTCAAAAGTTATACATTTAGCCCATAATGGGCATTAAATATTTTTTACTCTTAAAAATGAAATGATATTTAGTTTGAAAATTTATCTTTACCAAATGAAGCGCTACTTATATTTTACCCTTTGTATTTCAGTTTTAATTTTTTGGAGTTCTTGCAGAAAAGATTTTGATTTTAGTCCAAGTACTGGAAGCCTACAATTCTCAAAAGATACCGTTTATCTCGATACCGTTTTTACCAACATTGGTTCAAGTACTTACAACCTAAAAATTTATAACCGAAGCAATACAGACATCGTAATTCCAATATTGAGGTTAAGTCAGGGGCAAAACTCTTTATATCGCTTAAATGTAGATGGAAGAACAGGTTCTGGAGCCATTTCGGGTAAGGAATTTGAAAATGTTGAAATTTTAGCAAAGGATAGCATGTTTATTTTTATTGAAACAACTATCGATATTGAAAATTTAGCCGCTTCTCAAACCCAATTTTTATATACAGATGCTATTGAGTTTGATACTGGATCTAACCTTCAAAAAGTTGAATTGGTAACACTTGTAAAAGATGCTGTATTTATCTTTCCGCAGCGATTTATAGACGGAACAACAGGCGAAACTATTATAGAAACACTCACTTTTGATATAGATGGCGATGGTATAGAAGACGAAACCACCATACAAGGTCGTTTTTTAACAGATGCTGAACTTAACTTTACTAACGAAAAACCTTATGTAATTTACGGTTATGCTGCTGTAGATGATGGTAAAACACTAACTATTGATGCTGGAGCAAGAGTGCATTTTCATGCCAATTCAGGCTTGCTTATTACTGATGGTGGGTCGCTTAAAGTAAATGGCGTGCCAAGTAACGACCTCGAGCTAATGGAAGGCGAAGTTATTTTTGAAGGCGATCGTTTAGAATCAAGTTTTGCACACGTTCCTGGACAATGGCAAACCATCTGGTTATTTAATGGTAGTATAGCAAACGAATTTAATCACGCAACAATTAAAAACAGTACAGTTGGCATTTTAAGCGATGGAAACCAGAATGATAATTCAAAATTATTGATTACAAATACTCAAATTTACAACTCAAGTAATTTTGGGATTTTAGGTCGTGGAACATCCATTAATGGAGAGAATATAGTAATTAATAATAGCGGACAGTCCTCGTTTGCAGGAACTTATGGTGGAAGCTATAACTTTGTACACTGCACATTTGCTAACTATTGGAACAATAGCTTTAGACAGTTTCCTTCTGTTTTATTAAACAATTTTATTGTTGACGAAGACAATACCACATTTACAAACCCTTTGGACGAAGCCAACTTTACCAACTGTATAATTTATGGAAATGATAATCCTGAACTAATTTTAGATAAAGATAATACTGAAATATTTAACTTTAAATTCACAAATTGTCTTATCAGGTTTGATGACCTAAATAACAATTTTACAGGAGATCAATATGATTTTGGAAATATGACTTTGTATGAAAATGTTATCTTTAATCTTGACCCAGACTTTTTAGACCCAAATAATAATATGTTGCAAATACCAAATGGCTCTCCGGCTGATGGCTTTGGAATTATTTTTGGCAACTTAAACACAGATATTTTAAATACAACAAGAGCTGCAATGCCTGATCTTGGAGCTTATGAAAGTATTGAGTTTGAGGATTAAAAATATAAGAGAAATAAACACAATGTGTTTATATATAGTTGTAGCCAATTAAAAATGAAAACCCTGAACTCAAGAACACTTGCATTAATATTAATTTGCTTATTCTCAATATTAACAAATGCTCAAGAACAATTTACTGGTCCTTGGTTTGTTTTAAGGAGTGAGTCTCGTGAAAATGAATATTTTGACACCTATAAAACCGATTCTATTTCAAAAATAGGTTTAGATAAATTTAGTCATTCATTTACTAATTTACATTCTTTCTTAGATATTAAAAAGAATGGAAGATTTAAGATTATAAAGGGGGGAAAATATAATGGAAAATGGAAATTGCAAAATGATACAATCATTTTACAATTAAAAAAATCTCAATTGTATGGATATATTGAAGATAATTATTTAAAACTTAGAGTATTTCAAGATACTTTAAAATATTATGACGTAATAATTGCCACAAGATTACCAAATTCTAATATCAACAATAATTTCAGTTTTAAAGGAAAGTCTTTTTTATATAAACCTACAATCTATTCTTCTTTCAAATTTCATTTTTTAAATAATAATAATGTAATATTTATTCAAACTGAAAAAAAAGCAAAATGGAGCGGTACAGGCTCTTGGAATTTAATAAAGCATAATGATTATTTGTTTCTTAGCATTAAAACCAGAACGCTTGGTCAATTTTTATTTTTTCTTTTAAAAATTCTAATGATTTAATAAATTCAATTTTCCAAAAGTAAGTGT
>JADFSQ010000220.1 GCA_022560715.1 Bacteroidota bacterium | reverse complement strand
TCTAAAAATGGTCTGATTTCTAATCCTTCGGGCAATGATTTTTGAATAGTTGCAATGCGCTCTTTTACATTTTTAACGACTTCATTTGGATTTTCTCCTTTTAACATGAATACCTGGCCACCAACAGCTTCATAACCATTTTCGGTAAAAGCTCCGTAACGAACAGCCGAACCAAATTGTACAGCATCTGCCACATCTTTTATTAAGATAGGTGTGTTCTCTATATTTTTAATAACGATGTTTTCAATATCTTCTAACGATCGAGCCAAACCTTCTCCCCGAATAAAATTAGCCTGATGATTTTTTTCGATATAGGCACCTCCTGTATTGGAATTATTTTTTTCTAGGGCTTCAAAAACTTCGCTTATACTAATTCCCATACTCATTAATCGATTTGGATTTAAAGCTATTTCGTATTGTTTTACCTTACCACCAAAAGAGTTTATTTCAATAACTCCTGGTACCAATGCCATTTGTCGTTTTACAATCCAATCTTGTATAGTTCGTAATTCTGTAAGAGTATATTTGTTTTCAAAACCTTTTTTTGGAACTAATGAATAGTGATAAATCTCTCCCAAACCTGTAGCAATTGGAGCCATAAAAGGCTTTCCGAAACCTTCTGGGATATCAGCCTGTATTTGGGTTAATTTTTCCTGAACGAGTTGTCTGGGTAAATAGGTACCCATTTCGTCATTAAACACGATGGTTACAACTGAAAGTCCGAAACGCGATACTGAACGCAACTCGATAACACCCGGTAAATTAGCAACAGCCAACTCTATCGGATAGGTTACAAATTGCTCAATATCTTGAGTTCCTAAATTGGGAGCAACAGTGATTACTTGTATTTGATTGTTTGTAATATCTGGAACAGAACCCAGTTT
Organism: Bacteroidota bacterium; assembly: GCA_022560715.1. Taxonomy (GTDB): domain Bacteria; phylum Bacteroidota; class Bacteroidia; order Flavobacteriales; family Flavobacteriaceae; genus PRS1. The sequence goes on along the minus strand of JADFSQ010000220.1, from coordinate 3,591 downwards.
TATAGTCATCATAGAATATGTTCCTGCTCCAATAAGCACAAGAATAAGTAAACCAATAATGAATTTATTTTGGATTGAATAATTAATGATTTTATTAATCATAAATAATGAGTTAAATGTTTATTATAATTGATTTGCAGTCCCTAATTGATATTAAGAACTAATAATAAAATTCCTGACTTACTGAAGCATGTTCAGTACAAATCGCAGGAATAACATTAAACTCGAGGTGGTTGCAGAATAGGATTAGGAATTTCTTTGCCTAAATTGTCGAAATGTGAAAATAGCTTTGTAGAAATGTTATTGGAAACTACTGTGAACTCTGACAGATTAAAATATGTAACGTGAATATGACAGCAATGACATTGGCAAAAGGGGGAACATAAATCTAAACCTGTGTTACTATTGTCTACATCTACATTTTGTGATATTTCAATTTTAATATCATTATCCAAAGTACCACTATCTTCGCAAGGAGCAAAGTTAAGTGCCAAAATATATACAGATAATATTAGTGCTATAAATTTCACGGAAGCAAATATAACAAATTATTTGATGCAATGCTGTTGCAAAAGTTTCAGAAATAAGCCTTCAACTGTACAGTTCCAGTATGTATGGTTTTACTGGTTTCGGTTTTTCTGCCAAAATAAGTGAGGTTGAGGTCTAAAAATTTAGTGAGTTTTTTTTGTGCCAGCAAACTCCACGTAAAGTTTTTTCCGGGTTGTAAACCTTCTAACATTTGGTAACCAACTGGCGTATTTGCATCGCCTTCATAAGTATTTGAAAACACATTAAATTCGCCACTAATCGCTGCTTTTTGTGTGCTGGCAAAGGTAAACGAAACGCCATATTTTTGTTGCTGTAAGCTTTCGAAATCACCAATAGTATTATCTTTAGTAGTGTATTGATAAAACACATCAAAACGTGTGTTGTCATTTAATAAATAAGACAGCTTTGGATTAAAACGTACTTCATCAATATTAAAATTCTTGCTTGCAAAATTCTCGCTTACACTTTCATTGACATCAAAATTAGATTGTAATGTAATAAGCCAACTTGTTGCAAACTTATGGTTAAAATTGAGTTGATGACTTTTTAAATTGTTTTCTATAAAGCCTATAGATAATAGGTTACGAGATTTGTTTGACAAAAAAGTGTATGAGGTTGTATAATGCTGTTTTCCTCTATTAAAAAACAACACATTTCTAAAATTTAATTGTAATCCCAACTGATTTTTGGCATCGCTTTCAAAAGGATTGATATTAAAATTATTACCATCACGTTTTATTTTTCGGTCTAACAAATAAGAGGTTTGATTGTAAAAGTGCGACCAGAATTTCTTAACACCATCTTCGCCAAAAAACTGCTGTGGATTTATAGTAAGCGTTTGGCTCAACCTGTTTTGATGCGTTTTAACAAACACACGATTTGGCAACAAGACTCTTATGTAATTACCTTGATCTTGAAACTGAGCTATTTCAAATTCTTCTAATTCCTGAATGCCATTATTATTGTAATCAATCCAAGTGTAAGCACCTTGTCCAGCTTCAACTTCTACATAGGTAAAATCTTGTAGTGGAAGCGTTCCAGAATTGGTTTCGAAAACCGTATTCCATTGTATAAGTTGTTTAAAAAACCGCTGACTGTATTGCAATCTGGAGTTTAAGGATTGTTCGTTTTCTATAGTTGCATCTTCACTTTTAAGCAATCTGAAATTAATGTATAGCGACAAATTTGTACGTTCATTTTGAATAATTTTAGAATTTATATAATAGGTATTTGAGGTGTTCACTTTTTGTAAACGGTTGTTTCTAATACTATCGTTAACCCTGTTTTTATAACCAATTTCGGCGAATACTTTGGTGCTGTCTCCAATACCAACAAAGAACTCGTAAGACATAAATTTTTGACTTAAAGGAGTTAGTTCATTCGTGATTTTGTCTTTTTGTTCGTTGTCTTCGAATGAAACTTTAGTACCAATCCAACTAGTGTTGAAACTATAAGAAATATGATTGAAAGACCTTAAAAACGTTGAGGCATTTATATTAGATTTAGCATTTAAAATACTTGTGTGCGATATAATATTAAAACGATTCAAGCGTAAATTAACAGTTGTTAAATGTCTGTTTCCATTAAAATTTTCGGAGTAATTTAAATGTTCAAATTGATAACTAACAACTCCTTTTTTTGGATGATAAAGTTGCAAACCTGAAGTTAATAATTGTTGGTCACCAAGCGGATTTTCTATATTCCAATCGCGATTAAATTCGGCACGATATAAACGCTCAATAGTTTTAAAATTATTTTGAATAAAATTACCATCTATTTTTGCGCTTAAATTCCAAAGGCTATCAGTTTTAATAATGCTCTGTTCCAGTTTTAAGTATCCTGCAAAACCATCATTATTATCATCGTCTAAAGAAGAGAATAGATTTAAATCGTTTTTGCTTCCTGCAAGTTCAAAATCAATAGTTGTTTTCTCGCTTGGTTTATAGCTTCCGTTTATTAGAGCTATTTGAAGTTTTGTTGGCGCAATAAGCTGTATAATAGGTTCATAATTTCCTTGCGGAATTCCTGCAATTGGCACAACATATTCGTATATATTGCTAATTGCATTAATGCTACTTAAAATGTAATTGCCTTGATTTTCGCCTACCAACGAAAATTTAACGCTAAAAAGATTATCGTTTGGATTGTTAGAAAACACAAAAATTTCAACAGAATTTATGACTTCTTTTTTGTATAAAATCCTATTTTCATTAAATTCTTCTGGAACTCCTGAAGGTGCAACCATTAATGATCTGTCATCTCCAGCATTAGCTAAAATTTGAACTTGTTCAGGCGATAGATTTTGTTGTAAAGGTTGGTTTTTAGCATCGTTTTCAGAATATACCGAAACACCAATTTTTAGTCTATCAGTTTCATAGTTTCCACCACCAAGAGCAATAAGACGCGAATAATTGCGATCGCTAAACTGATAGTCAACAGTAATTCGCATTTCGGAAGTTATCGGAAATGTGGAGTTAAAAATAATTTCACCAGCATTATAATTTATAATATAATCTTTGCTTTCACCACGTTCTACAACAACACCATTTACATAAACGGTTTCGCTTCCCGAAATAATAAGCACAAACAACTCGCCATTAGAACCTTGTAATTTATATGGACCTTGATTACCTTCTTGAGCAGTAAATTGACTGGTTTGAAATTGTCCTCTTACCAATGCTCCAGACGCAAAAAGATTGGTTTTAGAATCAGAATGCTCTAAATTTATATTTACCGATAAGCCTTGTACACGTTTTGAAAATTGAGCAAAATATGAATCTGTATTTATAAGGTCGATATCTCCAGCTCTAATATTCCAGTTTTCACTAAATAACTCTATAAAAACCTGATCAAATTCATCCAATCGTTGCGAATATCCACTTTCCTGAAGCGGAATATTTGCATCTTGAATCGATGCTCTTAACGACACTTTATCGCTTAATTTTCCGGTAATTTGCAAATCTAATTCACTTTTTAAAACCGAATTTTGATTATTGCCGACGGTAACACCTCTTGAAATACTTCCCGAAGTTGTTAAACCAT
>JADFSQ010000219.1 GCA_022560715.1 Bacteroidota bacterium | reverse complement strand
AAATAAGTATTGATTCAGAAATTAATTTAAACAGCGTTACACCAAAATTTTATAGGATATTAAAACAGTTAGCACCGTTTGGACCTGGGAATATGACACCGGTTTTTATGACAGAAAATTTAAAAGATACTGGTTATGGTAAATGTGTTGGGGAGGATGATAAACATTTACGCCTAACGGTTACACAAAATGGAAACGATAAAATTGTTGGGATAGGTTTTGGGTTAGGCAATAAATTAGAGTTTATTTCAAACAGAAAAACCTTTAAAGCTACCTATTCTATTGATGAAAACCATTGGAATGGCAAAACGAGTTTGCAGTTGAAATTAAGAGATATTAAAAACTAAAAAATATTGTCATTCCTGCGAAAGTAGAAATCCATAATGCTAAATTTGTTTCATTTAAAAAACGATAAATAGATTCTCGCTTTCGCAGGAAGTAATATGAAAAAAAAAGACCCTTATGCAGCATTACGGTTTAAAGAATTCAACATCTTTTTATTGGTTCGGTTTGTGCTTGTTTTTGGCTGGTCAATGCAATTTATTGTAATTGAATGGCAAGTGTATTCTCTAACCAAAGACCCTTTATCGCTTGGTATTATTGGTTTAATGGAAATTATTCCAGCCTTTTCGATGGCGTTATTTGCAGGACATATTGTAGATCAAAGCGAAAAACGAAATTTATTGGCAAAATGTATTGCAGCATTTTCCCTAATTAGTTTAGGTCTGTTTTTACTCACTTGGCCAAAAATTGTTTCCGATTGGTCAACAAACACCATTTTATATTCTATTTACGGCTTGGTGTTTTTTGGAGGGTTTTTACGTGCGTTTTTCGGCCCAACCATTTTTTCTTTAGTCGCATTATTAGTCCCTAAAAGAGCATAGCCTAATGCTGCGACGTGGAGTAGTTCCACATGGCAAATGGCTACGGTTTTAGGACCTGCTTTTGCAGGTTTTTCAATACATTGGATTGGTGTACATTGGTCTTTATGTATCATCTTTGGATTAGTAATTCTATCGTTTATTATTTTATTTCAAATACCTAAAAAACCAATATTAAATCCTAAAATTGGCGAACCTGTAATGCAAAGTCTAAAAGAAGGTGTAAGGTTTGTGTTTAAAACCAAAGCTATTCTTGGAGCTATAACATTAGACATGGTCGCTGTTCTTTTTGGCGGAGCGGTAGCCTTGTTGCCAATTTTCGCGATGGATATTTTAAAAGTTGGTTCAGAAGGTTTTGGCGTATTAAGAGCAGCTCCAGCAGTTGGCGCTTTTCTTACCATGTTGATTACGGCATATATACCAATAAGTAAAAATGCCGGAATGAAGTTGTTAGTAGCAATTTTTGGTTTTGGTATCTGCATTATTGTTTTTGGGCTATCATCTATATTTTGGATTTCAGTAGTAGCTTTATTCTTCAGTGGTGTTACTGATGGTGTGTCTATGGTAATACGTCAAACTATTTTACAATTAAAAACACCAGACCACATGAGAGGTCGTGTAGCTTCAGTAAATTCGATGTTTGTTGGTTCGTCTAACGAACTTGGTGCTTTTGAAAGTGGCTTAACAGCAAAACTAATGGGAACAGTTACTGCTGTTGTTTTTGGAGGAACCATGACATTGATTACGGTTATAACTACAGGAATTGTATCGCCGTCATTTAGAAAATTGGATTTAACAAAAGATTTCGAAGCACATGAAAAAGAGGATTAATATTTTTTCAGTTCAAATTTTTCTCCGTCAAAAACACCATAAGTGTAATAAGAAATCCAATCGCCAAGATTAATGTATTTAGAATTGTTGTCTAACTCGATTTCTAAAGGAAGATGTCTGTGACCAAACACAAAATAATCACGATGCTTTTCTTTTAGTTTTTTTCTGCAGTATTGCGCCAACCATTCGTTGTCTTCGCCCAAAAACACAGCATCATCATCACCAGAAATTAATTTATTTTTCACAGAAAGATATTGTGCAATTCGCATACCTAAATCGGGATGAAACCACTTGAATAACCATTTAAAAACAAAACTTGTAAATACTTTTTTCATACGTTTATAGCCTTTGTCTCCTGGTCCAAGACCGTCACCATGTTCAATAAAAAATGTTTTGTCGTTAAACGTAAACTCTTTAGGTTTATGATAAACAGGAATATTTAGTTCTTCTTCAAAATAGCCATTCATCCAAAGGTCATGATTGCCTACAAAATAATATATTGGAATTCCAGAATCGGAAATTTCTGCAAGTTTTCCCAAAACTCTTGTAAAGCCTTTGGGTACAACGGTTTTATATTCGAACCAAAAATCGAATAAGTCGCCTAACAGAAAAATAACAGCCGCATCGTTTTTCACTTCATCTAACCAAGCAACGAATTTTTTTTCTCGTGGGCGGGATTGCTCTAAAGTTGGTGCTCCAAGATGGTTATCGGAAGCAAAGTATATTTTTTTTCCTTGTGGAATTTGCATGTGTAAATATAATAGGAAATAATGTTATTTTAAACATATTTAAAAATTGAACTCAATATATCAGGATACTGAAAACAAGTTCAGCAAAACAAAGAAGTTAATTATCATCCGCATGCCATTCGGCATAGGAAGTTTCAGTTTCTTGTAGTTTTAAAGAATTTAGCTTAATATTTTCTGGCAATCGTTTTTTTATTTTTTCGGCGAAATCAATAATCATCATTTCACTTGTTGGTTGATAATCTACCAATAACACATTGTGTCCTCTGTCTTTTAATATTTTAGCGAGTTCTACATGTGGCGTGTTTTTATTAAATACAGTAGCGTGGTCAAAAACATTTACGATTTCTTCTTTTACAATTTTTTTAAGATCAGTAAAATCGATAACCATCCCAAATTTGACATTATTAGAATCTGTAATTGGATTGCCAATAACAGTAACGGCAAGTTTGTAACTGTGACCATGCACGTTTCTACATTTCCCGTCATAACCATAAAGTGCATGACCAGTTTCGAAAGAAAATTGTTTTGTAATACGAATGTTGCTCATTATTATCTTGTTTATTTTCTGTTATCGACACAAAGTTAAGGCTTTTGCCAAACAGGCGAAAAATAGTTGTCTAAACTTTATGATTTTATAACCTCATCAATATATAAATAAGAGGTGCTGTTAATCGTTTTTAATGTTTATTTTTGCATAAAATTTTATGTGAATTTAGCGTTTAATCTTTTATTATGAAGAATATTTTAGTTCCTGTTGGATCGTCCAAAAATGTGGTAAGCCATTTGCAATATGCTGTAGATTTTGCAAAAACCTTTAATGCAAAAGTTTTTGTTGTACAAGTTTATAATGTTTTTACTAAAGCAGGGACTATAATTAATGTAGATTCTATTTTAGAACGCGAAAGTAAAGCGTTTTTAAATAATTTGGTTTCTCAAATTAAAACTAATGGTGTTGAAGTAATTACAAGAACGTTTAAAGGCGACTTAATTGACACTTTAGAATTAATAAGCAAAAAATCTGAGATCGATTTATTTTTGATTGAACCCAGAACAAACTCGGTTAAAGACGAGGTTTTTTTAGGAAAAACGTCTGGGAGAATTATAAAGCACACTGAAATTCCAGCTCTAATTGTGCCTGAAGGATATGTTTTTAAACCAATTACTAACATATTAATGGCAGTGAAGTCGGCAATTATAAGAAAGGAAAATACATTAGTTCCGCTAAAATTAATAAAGGAGAGTTTTAAAGCAAAAGTAAATCTGTTATTGGTTAAAACCCCTTATCACAACGAAGGCGATTTTGATGTTAATGAAGAGTTGTCTGGTTTAATTACGAATACTTTCCATACTGAAAACGCAACTACTTTTCAAGGTGTTTTAGAGCATTATCAATCTAGCAATCCAGATATGCTTTGTGTAGTACGACGGAAACGTGGTTTTTTTACCAAAAAGTGGGAAAAGAATGTAATTTTAAAGAAAGATTTTAACAGTTCTATTCCTGTTTTGGTGTTGAGTGGGTTGAAGTAGAGGCTTATTTAAGTGCGAGTTCATAAAACCGAATTCGATAATCTTTACTGGTTTCATTTTTTAATCTTGGAAGTTGAGTATTTGCCCACCTAAGATTTCTTAAACCATTATTGCTTGGGGAAATTAATTGAATAGTTTCATATTTTTGAGGAATTAACTCTTGAAAATAGATATTAAATTTGTCTAACACCCATTTACTAGTAAAATAAATTTTTTCTATTTGGTTTTTTTCGAAAATTGATTGAATTATTTTTATGTTCCATTTAATGTTCCCTAAATCTTTATCTAAAGCTGTCTCATTTTTTCGTTTTGTTTCTAAAACAATATCGGAAACTATCCAATGATTATGATTTAACCATGATTTTAAAGGATTAAAATCATATGGAAATTTATAATCTAATTGTTTAGCTAAAATAAATAGTTTCCAAAATTCGTTTTTATTGCTTCCATAAAAAAATTCTATATCAAAGGATTTCATACAGCATTT
>JADFSQ010000218.1 GCA_022560715.1 Bacteroidota bacterium | reverse complement strand
CTTTAACAGCCAGTCCAGAACTATCAGCTGGTGTTAAGGTTACTGTATAAGTTCCAACAGGAATATTTTCTAAAAGAAAAACACCCTCTGCATTTGTTTCGGCTGTTACTTCTGAACCATCTACCATAACAGATGCTGTTACTACAACACCTTCAGTGATAATTATTTTTCCTGTTATTGAGCCTGTTTTTGGTTCTAAATCAATAGTCCCAATATCTGTAATTACACCATTTACAACTTCGACATTTTCTACAATAGTTTCAATATAATCAGAATCAGAATCTGGAGTAAGAACTACAGTATAAGTTCCAGCTGGGACACCGTTTAACACAAAAACACCATTTTCTTCATTCGTATAGGCATTAATTGGTTCGCCATCAACCGTAACTGAAGCCAAAACTTGAAATCCTAAGGGATTTACTGTGCCTTGAATTTTACCTGAAGCATATAACGTGCTTGCTCTAATAACTGGTTTAAGAATAATATTTCCTGAATTTCCTGCAATAACTATAGACTTATCTACATCAAAATCTAATAAAATATTATAGGTAAATCCTGGTTCTAATTCATGGTCAACTTTAAGTTTCAATCCAGATTGTTGTGCGCTTGGTGTCTTTAAATCATATTCAACTCCTTTAATAAATATAGAATTTTCTTCTCCTAAAACTAAACGAATTTGATTTAGCATTCCTGAAGGCAATTCAAAATCATCAACCAACAATATGCTTTCAGTACCAGTTAGCTCTAACAAATCAACTATTTGATCTATATCAGCAATACTTTGCCAACCATTTTCGTCATCACCATCATCATTATTTTTAATCATAATGTCAATAATATGTACAAGAACCTTCTCGTAATCTCCAGGTGCATCTGAAAGTCTAATTGAAATTCTAGAAGTATTTTCCGAATTTGAATCTGACGATGAATCAGAGTCATTGCAACTAAAAACAAATATTAGTAAAAGGGACGATAGGATTAATTTAAAGTTTTTTAGAGTTTTCATGAGTCAATTTTATTTATTTTATAGTTTATATACGTTAATAACTTCAATAAGGATTACTTATTATATTATTTTAATTCAATAGTTCCTGTTTCGGTAATATTTCCAATGGATACGTCAATATTATTTATTATCATTTCTGAAAATGCAGATGTTGGATCTGGTGTAATTTGAATAGAATAATTTCCTGCTGGAATTCCTTTTAATGCAAAGTTACCATCTTTATCTGTATAAGTTGCAATGTTTTCTGAATTAGAAACCAATGAAATTTGTGTTTGAATATTAGGAACAGAAATTTTACCATATATACTTCCAGACAAAACTTCTAAAGTCGATCTAATTTCTGGTTTTAAAATAATATAATCAGGTGTTGGTGTTTTAACAATAGATTGTTCTACATCAAAATCTAACAAAAAGGTATAATCTTTATTCGGTTCTAATAATTGATCTACTCTTATTTCTAATCCAGATTGAAGTGTATTAGGTGTAAATAAAGGGAGTGTTTCCCCATTTATTACAATAGAATTATTGTCTCCAAGCACTAGTCTGATTTCATAAACTATTCCTGTCGGAACTTTTAAATTATCTACAAGAAGTGCTTCAACACCTCCTGTTAAGTCTAATAAATCATAAACGCCTGCTTTAGCATTTAAGCTATACCAACAATTAAGCGCAGTTTTATCATCGATTACTAATAGAAGAACATCGACAATTTCTACATAAACTTTTTCATAATCTCCGGGAGCATCAAAGAGTTTTACAGATATATTAGCTTTTTCTATATCAAAGGAAGCATTTTCCTCACTACAACTTGTAAAAGATACTACAAACAGTAGCATTAATACAATTTTAAATAGGTTTAACTTGTTCATAATCAAGGGGAATTTAATTATTACAAAGACAATGATACGATATTGGACAAGTTTTAAGTATTTTTATATATGAATTACAAAAAAACGCTGACTAACTGTTAAGGTGTGTAAAAATCATAGCTGAAATAACAATTTTTACACTAATAGAATTTCAAACTAAAAACAATGAGGTTTCCGCTTGCGCGGAAAATAAATATGATTAACAAACGTCTTTTAATAAAAAATCTACTTGCTCATAATGATGAGAACAGTTTCTATGATAAAAAACGAAAAATTGATATTAGCCAAAAAGAAGGTAAAGCAAAATTTTTAAAACACATTTGTGCACTTTCCAATAGTAATCCCGAAAATAATTCTTATATCGTTATTGGTGTAGAAGACGAGGACAATACAATTGTTGGTGTAGATTTTTTTGACGACAGTAAAATTCAGAATCTTATTAATGCATATTTAGCAAATCCGCCAATTGTACAATACGAAAACATTCCGTTTCCTCATTTGACCGATAATAAAGTTGTGGGTTTAGTTACCATTAGAGCCATAAATGAAATTACTTCATTACGAAGAAACATCTGGAAATATTATGGTGGCTCGGTATTTTTTAGAGATGGAAGTATGAGTATGCCTAAAGTATTTGACATTGAACTAAAAGATGCTAATTCTGAAATTGTTTCGGCAATAGAGAATCATGCACAAAACAATATTGAACTCACACTTGATGGTGTTTTCGATTTTATGAAAATGCGTAAAGACTACAACCCGCAATACAAAGTGTTTAAAGAATATTTTGTAGTGTGCTGGGCAGGACAAAAAAAAGTTGTTAAAGACAAAACCTTTTTCTCGAGAGTAGATATTGAACTCGTAAACGAACAAGTAAGATTGTTTTATTCTACTTTAGACGAAGTGTCTATCACTTTTGATGAAAATACATTTAAAATAATTGAATATGTAAATCTCGGACTTCAAAATTCAAACAAATATTATCCATTAGAAGAAACCATCATTAGTTTTGAAGATAACGTAACCTATACGATCGAAACTACACTTTTGTTTAATCCTCCTCAATATGATAAAAAAGTATTGCACCACATTTATAATTCAAATAATGCAATTTTAGAAAAGCTGAAAAAAGGAAGCACCTTAAATAAAAATGAAGCACAAGACTTAAGAAACCTCCCTGCCACGTATTTAATTTGTTATCTCAACTCTTTTCAGGATGCAATAGATAAATTGCATGAAGCAAAACCTTTTCTAAAGACTTATAGTGACGATGTTTTTGAACTTTATAAAGAATCTATCCGAATATTAAGAAAAGTAAAATACAGTTGATTTTGAATTCTATTTGCAATAAACTACCAATTATATAGTATTTTCCACCAACTATATATTTCTTGATGCAAAAAGAAATTATTTAATTTACTTTTACAGTGCTATTAATCAATGATAAAAAATCTTACTAATTCTGGTTTATCCTGGAAGGGCGTAAGATTTTTTTATTTTAATTAGGTTGTAATAACACTTCAAGAACTTTAGGTATAACATGACAAACATCTTCGTCAATAACAATAACTTCCGAAATATATGTTTGATAATTGCTTGAAGTAATTTCGATTACATAGTTTCCAGCACGCTCTCCAGCACCAACAAAACTATCAGAACCAACCATATTCATTAGTTGTTCTTCAAAATTTCCATCCGTAGCAATAACAGTAATGCCTTCTGTTATTATCATATTTGTATCTGCATTTTTTACGGTTATGTTAAGACCATACACAAACTCAGTTGTACAAATTATTTCATTATCATCTTCCTTACAAGCTGTAAGAAAAAATATAAAAATTAAAAAAGCATATTTCATTTGCTCATTTTGAATAAAGATGCAAAAAACAAACAATGGTTGCGTGAAATTTTATATAAAATTTAATTGTTTAAATGATTGATTTAAAACCACTTCATCATCTACGTTTAACCATTTGTTTAAAATTGTTGCATAGATAGTTCTAAAATCTATTTCAAACTTAATATCGCCATTGTCATCCAAATCTTCAAGATTTGATAAATTGTTATATAAGCCTTTGGTCTTTAAATTTTCTCCAATAATAAACACATTATTTGCAGTACCATGATCGGTTCCGTTGGCTGCATTTTGTTTTACACGACGACCAAATTCCGAAAATGTTAAAATCAAGGTGTCTTTAAACGTATTATTTTGTTGTAAATCTTTAACAAATACGGCAATACTTTCAGCATAGTTTTTTAATAATCGGCTTTGAGTGTTTAATTGGTTAGCATGTGTGTCAAACCCACTTAACGATGTATAATATACTGTTGTTTCTAATCCTGAATTAATAAATTCAGCTGTTGTTTTTAACTGATTGGCAAAAGATGTATTAGGATATTCTTCTTTAGAAGTAAATATATTGCTGGTTTCATAAATGTATTTTGCTGAAGATTTTGCAGCAATCATTGTTTTATATAAATAGCCCAAATTATGTTCATCGAGATGTTTATCGCTATAGTAATTAATTACTTTTTTAAAATAAGGGTCTTGTGAAACTCTATACAACCTTTTTGCGTCATTTGTGGCAATGCCATTCATTATATTTCCTTTCAT
>JADFSQ010000217.1 GCA_022560715.1 Bacteroidota bacterium | reverse complement strand
ATAATGTAGAAAATCATATGCGTATGCTACAACAAAACCAACAAAGAGTAATCAAATATTTTAATCATAAAGACATTAAATATGCAGCTTAGTAAAATCACTATTAATAGCCGTCAGGTTAATAACTTTGGCTTTTGCAATTTATTGGGGAATAAAATTATACAATGAAAAGCAATCGTATTTGTTGCTTTTATTAGGTTTAGTAATATATTCTCCTATTTCAAGGATTCCTGTCGCAATAGTTTGGTGGATTGATGCCAAATGGCAAATAGGAAGTCATTATGGATTGTATTTTGATAGTTTTACACAAGCTCTTTTAAATCATGTTGGTTATGGCTCTTTAGTTCAAATTATCCCTGGATTTTTATTGGGATCCCTAACACTCGCTATTATGCGACACAGAAAATCTGTAGCGATATAAACTAAAAATAAATCAAAAATGAAAAATGCCCATTTATCAGCAAGAGTAAAAGAATTAAGAAATAAAAAAGGTATGTCTCAAGAAGTTCTTGCAGAAGAATCTGGCTTAAGCTTGAGAACCATTCAGCGTATTGAAAATGGTGATTCAAATCCAACTGGAGACTCACTTAAACGATTATCTAATGCATTGGATGTAAATCCAGATGAATTAATTGATTGGACAATAAAAGAAGACAAAAAATATTTGATATTTCTAAATTTATCTGCCCTAACATTCCTGTTTTTTCCAATGCTGGGCATTTTAGTGCCATTTATATTATGGACATCAAAAAAAGACAAAATAAAAAATATTAATAAATTGGGAAAAGGTCTAATTAACTTTGAGATAACTTGGACAATACTTTTGTTTCTCATTCCTTTTTTGTCCTTTCTCATTTCAAAAACCAGCCTTTTAGAAAGCCTTTCTCTAAGAAACATTTTTATGATTACTGGTTCTATGTACCTCTTTAATTTAATTTTAGTGTTATTAAACACATTAAGAATAAGCAATAAAAAGGATGTGATGTATTATCCTCAAATTAAATTTTTAAAATAATGGCCAACGTACAACACCGTGTCCTATGAAAAGCACTAGCCTAGTTCTTCAAAGTTAATATTTATTTTTTAATTATCTCATAATGATGATTTTGGGGTGTTGAATTGTTGATAATTCCGTAGAATTATCAATACTTCAATACCATATAACTTGCTCCGCATCCTATTTGTGATCGATTCTTGACCGTCACCAGCATCTGTATGATTATAAGTTATAATAACCTGGCCACTTGCTATAAAATGTGATACTAATCTATCAATTAGTTCACCCACGGTGTTTTGTGATACAGGTTGGTCTACTTTTTTAATGAGCTTTGTTATTTGTTCTGTTTATTTTTATTCCAATACACCATTGGTGTAAGGAATCTCTGTTTTTATGACTGCTAATGTTCTACTTAATAGTTTTCGAGCTACTTTTATAATCACACTCTTAACGTTCTTGCCGTGATGTTTACGATAATATGCTTGCATCACAGGATCTGCTCGTATGGCTTGCCATGAAGCTTCCACAAAATAAGAACGCATTAATCGATGAGCACGCATGGTGATTCCCATGTTCTTATAGTTGCCTCCACTTTGATAAACACTAGGAACAAGACCTACATAACCTGCCAAATGTTTTATATTATTGAAACGTCTTAAATCTCCCAACTCACATAATATACCACAGGCTACTATACCGCCTATACCTGGAATACTTCTTAACAAATAATAATCCTTTTTATGATGCTTTCGACAATACGCCCTAATCTGGCTTGCTACATCTCGAAGTTCTTTATCTACAAACCTGAAAAATCGCATCCTACTATCAAGAGTAGCTTTGGCTGTTGGATGTTTAAAGATCATATCGTCCAACCATTTACGGTAGGCATGACTCCAATGATCGTTATCAAACTCAATAGGTTCCTTGATACCAAAATAAAGCAATTGCATTTTGATATAACTCTTGATTCTACGAAAGTCCTTGACCAAATCATTTCGTCTGCGAAACAAACTGCGTAGCTCCTCGCGCTCTATACTTGGAATATGAATACTATCCAATCTTCCATCTTTTAGCTCTCTACTAATCAGTTGGGCATCAATACGGTCGGTCTTGGTATATTTCTCTTTTCCCTTGCGATGAATATCAGCAGGGTTTACAACCAAGGAGAGCCAACCATAACCCTCAAAACAACGATGTGCATAATAACAACAACAACCTGCCTCATAAGCAACACTTACCTGATAATCTGAAAAATGTTTTAATACATACTTCTGTAAGAACTCTGGTTCTGGCTCCATACTAAAGGATTTGCCTGAAAATAAATCTGTCGAGCAATGAATCTTCCAACTTCGTTTGTGAATGTCAATGCCAATGTATAACTTTGGTTGAGCAGTAATTTGAGCTTCCATATCTTTTATTTTTTTGTGAATTATAAAGATACTTGACTTACTGCTTTTTCATGGATGCTATAATTCATTGTGGTTTAGCGTTAAAAAGAAAATTTAAGAACTATATTTAAACTTTAAAAATGTTATGAAAAATTCGTTGTCACAGTTTTTATTTGGCCTAAAAAGTGCCTCAGCACCTTTGCGGTCAGATTTCGGCACACTCGGAGTGAAAGCCAAACAAAACTGTCAATCCACAACGAAATCATAACCAATACCGTTAAACGAAAAAAAAAATTTATTCAATAATGTTACGTTTCTTTACAAGCTTGTAACATCTGTTTATACCGAATACTTTGTTCCACGAAGCATTTGACTCGCAAAACTTAAACGTTTTACTTCGTCGAATGTTACACTTCTTTACAAGCGCGCAACATTTCCCTCTTTCCAGGAGGACCTTCCAATCTTTCTACACTAAAACCAGCATTTTGCATAGCACGTCGTACACTTCCTTTTGCCGAATAAGTGACTAAAATACCTTTTGATTTTAATGCTTTAAACATTATTTTAAATATGTGTTCAGTCCACAACTCTGGCTGTACTTTAGGAGCAAAAGCATCAAAGTAAATAAGATTATATTGGTTAATATCCTGTATATCCTTAAAGAATTGTTTGCGTTTGGTTAATGAGAAGTAGCTTTTTAGTCTATGCTTTTCTTCCCAGGAAACTTCGTGTAATTTTTTAAAGACAGAATCACTTTCCTTTGATAATAAATCGGCATAATTTAGAGCTGAAACTTCTTCAGAAGAAATCGGATACGCCTCTACTCCAACATAATCAATATCTACTTTAAGTTTTTTAGCTTCCAAACAAGTTATAAACGCATTTAAACCAGTTCCAAAACCTATTTCGAGAATAGATATGCTTTTAGCAGATGCTGAAACAACCTTTCGTCTGCGCTCAAGGTGACATTGTTCAGCATGACAATGATATAAACCATGCTTTATAAAAACGTGCTTTGCCTCTTGAATAGCACCATGAATAGAATGATAGTGCTCATTCCAATCTTCAATATAGATGGTTTTAGAGCCATCAGCAGTTGTGATGATTTTTCGTTTCAAAAAAAAAGAGTTTTAGTATTACTTTTTATATCTATAAGGAAGTTTTAAAAATACAATATATTTAAGTATATTATTTATCTACAAAATCGTTAATTTATGTAGTTTTGCAATTCGCTAAATTTCAATAATGAAAAAAAACTAGTGTTAAATTTTGATGTTATTTTCGGGTACAGTACAAACTGCCTTTTCTGTCAATGAAAGTGACGCCATATTCCCGTTTTTGATGTGCGCCAACAAATTCCTCTTTATTCTTGTCACTTGCCACAGGCAGGTAAAAGCTACCTGACACAAAACACAAAAGCGACTCAAACAATATTAAAATAAATTTTCTGGAAGAGGTGCCACAAGCAAAAAACTGATTGTGAGGTTAGGTACTCGAACAAATTCACTAAGTTCGAACGCAAACCAGAAATGAACTCTCTAACCATCATCAAGGTGCTTCACCACCGTCTAAACTTCCAAACGGTGTTGCATTCCGTTTGTGTAAACTTAAACTCATTATTCGCTTCGAGTCATTGCCTACAAATTTTGGCTGAAAACTCGGGATACCTTTCTAGCGCCCACCCTGTACATACATGTATTTAATACAGGGTGTATTCTTGGCATTCCTACATTATTTAATACAGAATTTGTATTAAGAGATGTTTTAGATATATTACAATCTATCTTTAAATAATGATTGGATGTTCTTATTGCCTTTTGATAAGAGTCATATTGATCGGTTTTTATCCATGATCTACAATATACATTTTTAGTACTACCATCTTCTAATTCTATAGTTTTTTGTAGATTTCTACCCTTAGCATGTACTTTACCGTCTGTACCCAAAAACCCTGTTTTTACATCCTTACCTGTTGTTTCATCTATTCTTCTACCTACTGCGTGTCCAGAATCTACGATATTTTGAGTAAATCTAAGTAACCCTCTTTTTGGTGAGTTTGTCTCCTCACCTCTTCCTAATTCCCATCCCTTATCATCAGTAAAAAAGTTA
>JADFSQ010000216.1 GCA_022560715.1 Bacteroidota bacterium | reverse complement strand
TATTTGGCACACAATAATGGATGACACCATGTTTAACAAATGTTGGACTATCGTGTGAAGTAATATCGCTGGTTTCAAAACAGCCTCCCATATCTATACTAACATCAATAATAAGAGAACCCTTTTTCATGCTTTCTACCATAGCTTCTGTGACTAAAATAGGAGCTCTGTTTTTACCTCTAACTGCACCAATAGCAACATCACAACGGATTAATGCTTTATGTATATTTTTCGGCTGCATTGTAGATGTGTATATTGTTCTTCCTAATTTAGATTGCAGCCTTCTCAATTTAGTTATAGAATTATCAAAAACTTTTATATTTGCTCCCATTCCTATTGCTGATCGTGCAGCAAATTCTCCTACAGTTCCTGCGCCTAGAATAACAACTTCAATAGGAGGAATACCGCTTATGTTTCCGAATAATAACCCATTTCCGTTGTTAACATTCGATAATAATTCTGCAGCTATTAATACAGAAGCTGTGCCTGCAATTTCACTCAATTGCTGAACTGCAGGATAAGCACCATCTTCATCTCTAATAAATTCGAAGGCAAGAGCAGTAATTCTTTTTTTTGCCAAAGCTTCAAAATAGGCTTTGCTTTGCGTTTTTAGTTGTAATGCCGAAATGAGAATGGTTTGAGGATTAAGGAGTTTAATCTCGCTAAACGAAGGAGGCTCGACTTTTAAGATAATAGGGCAGGAAAATACTTTGGCTTTATCCTTTGTTATTTTTGCGCCAGCTTCGCTATAATCTTTATCATTATAATTAGCGCCATCTCCTGCTCCGGATTCTAAGAGCACACGATGATCATTATTTACTAATGCCGAAACTGCATCTGGAGTAAGGCAAACACGCTTTTCTTGAAAAGAAGTTTCTTTTGGGATTCCTATAAATAAATTGCCTTTGCGTTTAAGTACTTCAAGCATTTCTTCTTGAGGTAATAGTTGTTCTTTTGTAAAAGGAGAAAGAGATTTGCTCATAGCTTGGTTAATTGAAAAACCAAATTACGAATTTATCCTTAGCTAGTAAAACATAATTTCGGTTTGTTTTTATTGATGGTTTTCTATATTTATCTAATAGCTCAAACTATACCTAGCTTTTTTGCTTCTTTTATTAAATTAGAATCACCTTTAGTAAGTAATACCATTTTTAATTTTGATTTTCTTACTTCAATAGCTCTTGTAGATAGCGGAATATGTTTTGAAAGATCCTTAGTTTTTTCGCCCATTGATAAATGATACAATATTTGTCGATCTAAATCATCTATTACTAAGCCTTTGAGATCTGTTTTTTCTATGTATTTTTTAATAGTTTTACTGTAAAAAGTCTTTCCTTGTAAAACCACTTCAATAGCACTTTTTAATTGTTTAGAATCGATATCAGATTTTAAAATAAACCCTTCTGGGTCAATTGTATTAATAATGTTCATAATTCGTAATCGATTTGAAATTGAAGTTAACACAACAATTTTAGTTCTT
Organism: Bacteroidota bacterium; assembly: GCA_022560715.1. Lineage (GTDB taxonomy): Bacteria > Bacteroidota > Bacteroidia > Flavobacteriales > Flavobacteriaceae > PRS1. The sequence goes on along the minus strand of JADFSQ010000216.1, from coordinate 3,043 downwards.
TTGTACGCTTGTCTTATTAAAAGTCCCAAATCGTCTCCACTAAGATAACGTTCGTCTTTAGATACCGGAAGTTGTAAATCCAACAATACTAATTGGTTATTTTTACGTTTTAAGTGTTGTATGGCTTCGTCACAGTTTAGTGCAAAACAAATATTAAATTTAGTATTTGCGATGCTGTCTAAAATATATTTGTAAGCATTAGCTATGATACTGCAATCTTCAATAATAAGTACCCTAATATTCCTTTTTATCATGGGAAATTATACTGCTTCTGGTTCAAAAATCAAAGATATACAAATCTTAAATGTATTTTACGAGTAGACAAAAAATATGTGGTAAAACCACAATGAGAATGCATTTCTTTGGCTATCAAACTAAAAAACAACATTTGTTGTACAACAAATAGGCGGTAACCGAAAAGCTTTAAAATAGAGCAGGTGGTTTTGTTAAATTTTGCATAGAAGGCTAATTACCATAATAATAATAATATCTATTTAAAAAGAAATTATTTAGTCACAAAAATGGTGAGACTACTGGCATAATTTTACTTTTGATTATTGGGGTAATTTTTTAAAAAACTCTGACAGTATACAAAAATAGTAGAACTAGTACTATGTTAAAGTGTGGTGCTATTCTAATATCAATGTTTTTATATGAAATAAATTTTGGTATAAGTCTTAAAAATAATCTCTAAAGGAACGAGGCCCAATCTTAAACTCTTCTTCAAGTTCTTCAAAAGTTTTATCGGCATCAGTTAGTTTATCAAACATTTTGGCTCTAATTAAATATATAGAAGGAATAATAATTGCCATAACTGGCAACAAATAGAGTATTTGATTTTCTTCAGCAAATCGAATATCATCATTTAAAACGGTGATTATTTGGTAAATATACATCGCTATTGGTACTAACAACACATGATACCACCAGTGGCGACAAGTAAAAATCCAAATTATTAATAAGAGAAGAGGAATTAGTTTACCCAATAAAGTCCAAACAAAAACCTGAACATCATTATAATAACCACTTGTATATGTACCAAAAAAAGTGTCCCAAGTTTTTTGACTTGGAACACCTTCCCATAATGTAAATAAATAAGGAGTAATAGCAATAAATGTTGCTATAATACTCCCTATAATAATTTCCTTTTTACTAACGTTGACCAGGTATTCTGATTTTCGTTTTATCAACTTGTGTGGTTGTTTGTCCATCTAAATCTATTAGATTAGTAGCTTGCGCTGCAAACAAAACCCCACCAAAAATCGCAATTGCGATTAAATACTTTTTTGTTTTCATAATTCAAGGGATTTAATTAATTAATAATAACAAAGATAACTTTCAGGTATCCCGAAAAATGTTAATATTTTGTTAAAATCAATTTCAAAAAACTCTTGAACGTTACGGTTTTACCGTACTTATGTGATTTTGATTTGGGTTGTGTTTACTGTTTTTTTACTAATTATTTTTAATTTATTTTACTTTTTTCTTTATATACACTTAATTTAAGTGCTCTAAAGCTATTTTTATTCAATTTTAAGTGCACTATATCAACTTTATTCGGCAGAAAAGTGCTAATTTTTGATGGCCATTCAATAAAAATCCAATGTTTAGAATAAAAATACTCTTCAATTCCTATATCTAAAGCTTCTTCTACGTCATTAATTCTATAAAAATCGAAATGATATACAATATCATCTTTTATTTTATATTCATTCACAATCGAAAAAGTTGGGCTCGTAGCTTTCTCTGTTCCGCCTAATGCTTTTAATAAAGCACTTATAAGCGTTGTTTTACCAACTCCCATGTCTCCATAAAATAAAACTGTTTTCGTTTTAAAATTTTTAAGTAACAATTTTGCTACATCATCAATAGTGTCTAAATCGAAATGTACAGTTTTATTCATCCAATTGTCAGGCAATAGTAAGGTTTATTTTGTTAAAAAACAAGTGAAATGTGTATTTCGTCGATGTTTTATGCAATTTATGGATATATTTGAATCAGTATCTTTCTTTGTTGTTGAGTGAATATTGATTGCTAAAATTAAGTCTATTTAGAATCAAGAGAATTTATTACGAACTGATTCTATAAAATCATTGGCTATTACTTAATATCGCGAATCACGGATAATTCTAAAAACCAGTGCCGATGATATAATAATCTTATTAGGGGTCGGACTCCCTTAAAGAAGAAATACCATGGATGAACCTTGAAAACTTTCTTTCCACTTTGAAACCGGCTTTAGAGATAAGAAAATCAAGCCTTTCCCATCGAAACTCATGAAAATGCCCCTCGGCCCATAAAAAATAGGGTTTACCACAAGGAGTTGATAGAAATAAACGTCCATCCTTTTTAAGTACTTTAGTTAATTTGGCTAAGATTATAAAGCGGATTTAATAAATGCTCAAGAACTTCAAATGATATCACTACATTATATTGACCGGATAATTCTAAAAAATCAAGATCTCCTTCAGTATTGCTAATCCTACAATCACATTTTTTTTCTAATGCTTCTGTAATTGGGGTTCTGTCACCGATATCGAGAACTTCGATTTCTTTCAAATTATCCGGTAGATATTCTATAGTTTTCCGCCATCTAATCCGTCCTGTTTTTTTATTCAGATAACTATTGTCAATTACAGTTTTAGGATCTCTCACGTCCTGTATCTCCTTGATGTTTATTTAGATGAATTGTCAATTATAGACAGATGGTGAGCATCTGTGAAAGTATCTATTTCATCGAAATGTGGTTAATTATCAATTGTTAAAGTATTTCTGTTGAATATCAATACCAAATTATTTTGTCAGGGTCACCTAAAAGATCAGTTAGAGAATCCTTTAGAAGACGCTTCACTTAAAACTAAATGATATATATCCTAATTTTGAGAGTCAAGTAATAACTATAACACTTCTTTTTTATACTGTCTCCTCTCCACTAAAAAGTAAATCCAATGGAGACTTTTTCTCTTTTATCCATTGTTCGATGAGCAGGATAACCTCATGTATACATTCTGGGGGAGAGGTGTCTTTTATTGGGAAGAGTCCG
>JADFSQ010000215.1 GCA_022560715.1 Bacteroidota bacterium | reverse complement strand
AATATGTTTGCCATAACCAGTAGCTCTTGAGTCGGCACGTTTTACAACACCATCGCCAGATGCATAAATGGGAGTACCTCTTGGTGCAGTAAAATCCATTCCCCAATGCATTTTGCGGGCTTTAGTAAAAGGATCTGTTCTACGACCGTAACCAGAAGCCATTCGTGTTAAATCGTCATTTTTTATGGGCTGTATTGCAGGAATTGCTTCTAAAAATTTTTCTTTGTTTTCGGCAAGAATAGCTATTTCATCAAGCGATTTAGATTGTACAACAATTTGTTTTAAAATAATATCTAAACGTTTACTTGTAGAAATAATTAATTTAGAATTATCGTAGCCTTCAAGATTTTTATATCTGTTAATTCCTCCAAAACCAGCTCTTCGTTGTTCCTCAGGAATTGGGTTAGCTTCAAAATATAATCTGTAAATAGCATTGTCACGCTCTGCAACATTTTCTAAAACAATCTCGGCTTCATCCATTTTTTTATTGAGGAATTCATATTGAAGTTCCATGTTTTGTAACTCTCGCGCTAAAGCTTTTTCTTTTGGGGATTCAAAATATTGACTGGCTATGAAAACAAATATAAAACCAAATAAACTGGCAGCAGTTAAAAAAACAAAAACGTATTTAAAAGTTGTTCTTTTTTTTCGCTCTATTTTGCGATAAGAAAGTGTATTAGAATCGTAATAATATTTTACCTTCGACATAAGTTTAAAAAGTTCTATTTTTGTATAACTATTAGAACGAAACACAAATATATAAATTGTTTTATAATTAGTGTCTGCACAAAACTGACGAATTTTATAAAAAACAAACTTTTTTAATTTTGCTGTGTTTTCGTGCTGACACTAACAAAATAATCAAGCATATTAATAACTGTATATGAAGTCTCAGGAAGTAAGATCCAAATTCTTAAGTTTTTTTGAAGAAAAGAAACATACTATTGTGCCTTCTGCTCCAATGGTGTTAAAGGACGATCCAACATTAATGTTTGTAAATTCTGGAATGGCACCATTTAAAGAGTATTTTCTTGGGAATGCAAAACCAAAGCACAACCGAATTGCAGATACTCAAAAATGTCTCCGTGTTTCAGGCAAGCACAACGATTTAGAAGAAGTCGGTTACGATACCTACCATCACACACTTTTCGAGATGCTTGGTAACTGGAGCTTTGGAGGCTTCGACCACAATAGCCAGAATGGCGTAGGTGGTTATTTTAAAAAGGAAGCGATAAATTGGGCTTGGGAATTGTTAACCGAAGTTTATACCATAAACAAAGACAGTTTGTACGTTACAATTTTTGAAGGCGATAAAGGCGATAAACTTCCAATGGATCAAGATGCTTACAATTTTTGGAAAGCTATTGTTCCAGAAGACCACATTCTTTTGGGAGATAAGAAAGATAATTTCTGGGAAATGGGCGAACAAGGACCTTGTGGACCATGTAGTGAGATTCATGTAGATATACGTTCAGAAGAAGAAAAGGCAAAAATTCCAGGAAAAGATTTGGTAAATAAAGATCATCCTCATGTTGTAGAATTATGGAATTTGGTTTTTATACAATACAACCGAAAAGCTAATGGTTCTTTGGAGAATTTACCAAACAAGCATATTGATACAGGAATGGGTTTTGAACGTTTGTGCATGGTTCTTCAAGGTGTACAATCTAACTACGATACCGATGTTTTTACACCAATTATTCGTGAAATTGAAATTATTACTAATACCGAATATGGTAACGTCGAAAAGAAAGATGTTGCCATTCGTGTAATTGCAGACCATCTTCGTGCAGTTGCCTTTTCAATTGCTGATGGGCAGTTGCCGAGCAATACTGGTGCTGGTTATGTGATTCGTAGAATTTTAAGACGTGCAGTACGCTACGGATTTACTTTTTTAGATAAAAAAGAGCCATTTATATATAGATTAGTTGAAGTGTTAAGTAATAAAATGGGAACAGCTTTTCCAGAATTGAAAAGTCAGAAACAGCTAATTGAAAATGTAATTAAAGAAGAAGAAAGTTCCTTTTTACGCACTTTAGACCAAGGATTAATTTTGTTAGATAAGATAATTGAAAATTCTAAAGGGAATAAGATTCCAGGGGTAAAAGCCTTCGAACTGTATGATACTTATGGCTTTCCAATAGATTTAACCAGTTTAATTTTAAATGAAAAAGGGTTAAACCTCGATGAAAAAGGTTTCAAAGAAGAATTAGAGAAGCAAAAATCACGTTCTCGTGCTGCAAGTGAAACGTCAACTGGCGATTGGACTGTTTTAATTGATGTTTCTGAAGAAGAATTTGTTGGCTATGATACACTCGAAGTAGAAGTTAAATTAACCAGATATCGAAAAGTTACTTCAAAAAAAGATGGTGAAATGTATCAATTGGTTTTTAACCAAACACCATTTTATCCAGAAGGTGGCGGACAAGTGGGAGACAAAGGTTATTTGGAAGTACCAAATGGCGATGTGGTTTATATTTTGGATACAAAGAAAGAAAACAACATAATCATTCATCTTACCAAAAATTTACCAAAGCATATTAACGAAACATTTAAAGCTGTTGTAGATGCAAAACAACGTTATCGAACCGTTTGTAACCATACTGCAACACACTTGTTACATCAAGCTTTACGAGAAATTCTCGGTACTCATGTTGAACAAAAAGGATCGGCGGTACATTCAAAATATTTTCGTTTCGATTTCTCGCATTTTGCTAAAGTAACGATTGAACAATTACAGGATATTGAGAATTTTGTAAATGCACGTATTGAAGGCAAACTACCATTGGAAGAAAACAGAAGTACGACTATGGACGATGCTTTAAAAGATGGAGCGATGGCTCTTTTTGGTGAAAAATATGGGGATACTGTTCGCACGATTCGATTTGGACAGTCTATAGAACTTTGTGGAGGTACACATGTTGAAAACACTGGAGATATTTGGCATTTCAAAATTGTTTCTGAAAGTGCAATTGCTTCAGGAATACGTCGTATTGAAGCGATTACTAATGATGCTGTAAAAGACTTTTATTTTGAAAACAGTAGAGTTCTTTTTGAAGTTAAAGGCTTACTTAACAATGCAAAAAATCCAGTAAAATCGGTTATCGATTTGCAACAAGAAAATACTGATCTTAAAAAACAGATAGAAGGTTTACTAAAAGACAAAGCTAAAAATGTTGTTGCTGAACTTAAAAGTGAACTTACCGAAATTAATGGCATTAAGTTTCTATCTAAAGAGTTAGATTTAGATGCTACTGGAATTAAAGATGTGTCTTTCGAATTAGGAAAAGGATACAACAATTTATTTGTATTATTTGCATCACAACAAAACGGAAAAGCAATTTTGTCGTGTTATATTTCTAAAGAATTAGTAGAAACAAAAAGTTTAGATGCAGGAAAAGTAGTTCGAGAACTTGGCAAGTACATACAAGGTGGTGGTGGTGGACAATCATTTTTTGCTACTGCTGGCGGGAAAAATCCTGACGGAATTAAAGATGCGTTGGAAAAAGTAAAAGATTATATAGAATAATCTCGCAGAGGCGCAAAGACGCAATTTATTTTGGCAGATAATTTAGATGAATATTACGAAAATGATTTAGCTTCAATTATTGTTGATTGCTGTTATCACATACATGTTAAATTAGGACCAGGATTATTAGAATCTGTGTATGAAGAAATCTTATATTCTGAATTGATTGAGATTGGATTAAAAGTTGAAAGACAAAAAGAGTTACCAGTTATTTGGAAAAACAGAAAGCTTGATTTAGGTTTTCGTACAGATTTAATAGTTGAAAATAAAGTTATTATAGAAATAAAATCTGTAATTGAAATTCATCCTGTTCATCCTAAACAATTGTTAACTTATTTGAAACTCACTGGCTTAAAATTAGGATTACTTATAAACTTTAATAGTCCTTTAATAAAAACAGGAATTACCAGAATCGTAAATAATTTATAATTTTGCGCTTTGCAACTTTGCGCCTTTGCGAGAAAAACAAATGAAACTTCAAACCAAAATACAATTACTAAAACAATCTAATAATCTAATAGACTATTCATCTAACATTCTATTGCTTGGTTCATGTTTTGTTCAGAATATTGGCGATAAATTAGAGTATTTCAAATTTCAGAATTTTATTAATCCGTTTGGGATTTTATTTCATCTTAAAGCTATTGAAACCTTAATTTTAAACGCTGTTAATGATAAGAAATATTCAGAAAAGGACATCTTTTTTCATAATGAACGTTGGCATTGTTTTGATGCGCATTCTAAATTGAGCGACCCTTCAAAAGATTCTTTGATAGAGGAGTTAAACAAACAAACTTGCTTAACAACTAAACAACTCAACGATTCAACACATATAATAATTACACTTGGCACAGCTTGGGTATATAAATTTTTGGAGCTTAACCAAATTGTTGCAAATTGCCATAAAGTACCTCAAAAACTATTCAAAAAAGAGATTTTATCTGTGAACGAAATTACTGCAAGTATAGAAAATATTGAAAGGCAAATACGTTCCAT
>JADFSQ010000214.1 GCA_022560715.1 Bacteroidota bacterium | reverse complement strand
GAATCGTTAAACAAAATGGAATCTTGCGTCACTAATCCCATTAACTCACGAAGTGAATGTTTGGTTAAATCTCTAATATCTTGTCCATCTATAGTAATACTGCCTTTATTTACATCATAAAAACGAGTTACAAGATTCGCAATAGTAGATTTTCCGCTTCCAGATTGACCAACAAGTGCTATTTTTTTTCCTTTTTCTACAGTAATAGAAAAGTCTTTTAAAACATAGTCGTTTTCATATTTAAAGTACACATTTTTTAATTCTATTGTGCTTGTAAACTCTTTTATAATAATTGCGTTGGGTTTGTCTTTAAGAGGAGAAACTGTATTTAAAATTTCTAAAACACGTTCTGCGGCAGCGTTACCTTTTTTAACACTATAACTGGCTTTACTAATGGCTTTTGCAGGTGTTAGAATGTTATAAGCAAGTCCCATATATACAATAAACAAACTTGCGTCTAGTGTTTTATCTAGCAGAACCATTTTTCCGCCATACCACAACAATACGGCAATTACTGATATGCCGAGAAATTCACTTGTTGGACCAGCCAAATTCCCCCGATTCAATAAGGTGTTGGAAAAATTAAAGAAACGTGTTGTTGACTCTCTGAATTTTCTGCTGAATATACTTTCAGAATTAAATCCCTTAATAATTTTAAGACCACCGAGAGTTTCTTCAATAATAGAAAGAAATTCTCCTTGTTCTTTTTGAACTTTATCCGATTTACGTTTTAATGATTTTCCAACTAAAGAAATTAAGAATCCAGAAATTGGAATGAATATAAAAACAAAAAGTGTGAGTTTTACACTAATTAATAGCATTGCAGTTATGGTAAACAAAATCATTAGAGGTTCTCTTACAATGAGCTCTAAAATAGATAGAAATGAATGTTGAATTTCTAAAACATCTGAAGATATTCGAGCCATAATATCACCTTTTCTTTTTTCAGAAAAATAAGAGAGCGGTAAATCGGTTATTTTGTCGTAAAGCTCATTTCTTATGTCTTTAAGTGTTCCGTTTCTTAAAAATGTAATGAAATACATTGCGAGATAATTGAATATATTTTTAAGTAAAAACATACTAATTATAAGGATTATCATAAAAATCAATACATCATCATGACCTTCGTTTGCTTTTTGTGTTACAAAATAATTCAGGTAATCTTCAGCATAATCCTTTAAACCTGAAACACCTTCCCAAATGGGTTTGTCCTCAATTTTAGTTGAAGATTTATCGAATAATACTTTCAGCATAGGAAATAACGAAACCATCGCAAGTGTACCAAATAATGCATAAAAAACATTTGCTATTATATTTAAAATGGCATAGCCTTTATACGGTTTTGCAAAGCGTAATATTTGTTTAAAGTAATTCATTAATCGAGGTTCATATCTTTAATTATAGCATCAATTTTAGTTTCTAACACAGCATTATTAGCAATAAATTCTTCTTCTGAAGTTAAGGGCATATTTACGCTAATATAGAATTTAATTTTCGGTTCTGTTCCGCTTGGTCGCAATGCTATTTTACTGCCATCTTCGGTATAATAAATAAGCACGTTAGATTTAGGTATATTAATAATTTCTTCTTTACCTGAAATCATATTTTTAGCGATTGAAGATTGGTAATCTTCAAGCATCACTACATTAGAACCGTTAATTTTAGTCAGTGGGTTATCTCTAAAGTCAATCATCATTTGCTTAATTTCTTTAGCACCTTCAAGACCTTTTTTGGTTACCGAAATTAGGCGCTCTTTGTAAAAACCATGTTTTATATAAAGTTGAATGAGTTCTTTATAAAACGAACTTCCTTTAACTTTTGCTTGAGCAGCAATTTCACAAGCTAAAAGCGTTGCTGTAACGGCGTCTTTATCACGTACAAAATCACCAACCATAAACCCGAAACTTTCTTCGCCACCACCAATAAAATCAAGTTCAGGAAAGTCTTTTATCATTTCAGCAATCCACTTAAATCCAGTTAAACCAATTTTACATTCTACATTATAAGCAGTAGCCAAATCATTCATCATTGGTGTAGAAACTATGGTAGAAGCAATAAATTCTTTACCTTTTATTTTGTCTTGCTTTTGCCATTGTTGTAATAGGAAATCGGTCATCATAAGCATTGCTTGATTTCCGTTGAGCAACATCATTTTATGATCTAAATCTCTTACTGCTACACCAATTCTGTCGCTATCTGGATCTGTTCCAATAACAATATCTGCATCTACTTTTTGAGCCAATTCTAAAGCCATTTTTAGAGCTTCTGGTTCTTCAGGATTTGGCGATTGAACAGTTGGAAAATCACCATTTGGCACTTCTTGTTCTTTTACAATATGAACATTGTTATAACCAGCGCGTTTTAGGGTTTCTGGAATAATAGTTATTGAAGTTCCATGAAGCGAAGTAAACACAATATTTAAGTTGTTTTTTGCTTCCGCAGGAGTATTAAAACTTCCGTTTTTTATGGAAGCATTTATAAAAATATCGTCTATATTTTTTCCGATAAAATGTATTAGGTTTTCGTTGGCTTCAAATTTAATTTCTGAATAGTCTAAACGGTTTATTTCTGCAATAATTTCTGCATCTTGAGGTGGTACTATTTGTCCACCATCTTGCCAATATACTTTGTAGCCATTGTATTCTGGCGGATTATGAGATGCAGTTAACACAATTCCGCAGTGACAATTAAGGTGTTTTAGAGCAAAAGACAATTCTGGAGTAGGACGTAAGTCTTCAAATAAAAATACTTCTATATTATTTGCCGAAAACACATCTGCAACCAGTTTTGCGAAAGTTTTGCTATTGTGTCTGCAATCAAAAGCAATTGCAGCTTTTAGTTTTTGGTTCGGAAAGCTTTGATGTAAATAATTGCTTAATCCTTGCGTATTTTTGCCGAGTGTATATTTATTGATTCGGTTGGTGCCAATTCCCATGATACCGCGCATTCCACCAGTTCCAAATTCTAAATCTTTATAAAAACTTTCTTGAAGCTCTTGAGGGTTTGAAGCTATTAGCTCTTTTATTTTTTCTTGTGTATCTTTATCAAAAAAAGTTGTTTGCCAAGCGTTTATTTTATCTAATGTAATAGAGTCAATAGAATTCATATATTGTCTAAATATTTGCTGCAAATGTAATTATTTACTGAAATTTAAAGCTCGGTTTTTGAGTATTTTTAGATTTAATATTTTTTATATAGGAATTTTTAACCTTAGTTTTTTTAACTTAATGGTAAAACATTATCTTGATTGACAATTTTTTTTAGGAGTATTGTATTTTGTAATTTCTAAGACTGGAGAAAGAAATTAAATCTGTACTCTTTAGTGTTAATTTTGTTTGTTTTTAGGTTAATCATGAAAAAGAAATACTTCATATATATTATCATATTTTTATTTTCCTTATCAGTTTTAGCACAAAGGGAGGCAGCAAATTGGTATTTTGGAAATGATGCGGGATTAAATTTTAATACTGGAACACCTGAAATTCTTTTAGATGGGATGCTATTTGCTACTGAAGGTTGTAGTACAATTTCAGATAGTGCAGGAAATCTAGTTTTCTATACTAATGGGAGAACTGTTTGGAATAGAAACCATAACATAATGCCAAATGGGCAGGGTTTATTAGGTCATGATTCCAGTACTCAATCTGCCATTATTGTTCCTAATATTGCTAACTCAAATCTATTTTACATTTTTACAGCTGATGTGTCACAGGCGTACTTTAATGGCGGTACTGGTAATGGATTTAATTATTCGATTGTTGATTTATCTTTAGATGTAGGATTTGGTGCTATAACATCTAAAAACATAAATTTGTTAGTTCAAAGTTCGGAGAAAGTTTCAGCAGTAAGTGTTTTTGATGGTTCCGGATTTTGGGTGGTAACACAAACCCAAAATAAATTCTATGCTTATAAAGTTGACGCTAATGGAGTAAATACTGTACCTGTAATATCTACTATTGGTCCTAATATTTCCAGCTTCGAAAACATTAGAGGCTGTTTAAAAATTTCACCGAATGGAGAAAAAATTGCTATTGCACATGCCTTTTTATCTCCATTTGGAGGCTCAATTAATTTATACGACTTTAATGTTACTACTGGAATAGTTAGTAATGAGGTGGTTATTGCTACAGGAAGAGTGTTTTATGGTGTTGAATTTTCTTCTAAATCTACAAAGCTTTATGCAAGTGGTAGACTTATAAACACAAAAAGTGATTTTCCAATTGTTACAAATATTATATTATATCAATATGATTTGGAGTCACCAAATATAGAAAATACAGAATATATAATAAGTATATATGCAGACTATCTACCAATAGATTTAAGTGGTACATTACAGATTGCTTTCGATAAAAATATATATCATTCTATCCCAAATGATAAACTTTCAGTTATTAGAGAACCTAATTTACCAAAAGTAAGTTCTGACTATAGAGAGTTTAATATTGATTTAGGTGGATCTTTAACAAGATTTGGACTGCCAGCTTATATTCAATCTAGTTTTGAAAGCATTTTAGATATAGAGA
>JADFSQ010000213.1 GCA_022560715.1 Bacteroidota bacterium | reverse complement strand
AAATTAAAATAGATAAAAACCGAAGCAATAATAGAAATAATGTTTAATAGAAAGTTAGCTAAATAGTTTATTAAATTTAATATAATATAAATAGGATCTACAATACTATCCATATTTGTAGGATCTATTTCTCCAGAAAATATTCCAACTTTAATTAAACCATAAATCCCAGCAGGTAATCCAAATGCATATCCAGTAACAGCTACAATAATTCCTACTACAATAATTGTTAGAAGCGTTATCCAATATTCGCCTTTAATTAGCTTAAAACTATAGCTAAATGAGTCTGAAATATCTTTTTTTTCAAACACGAAAACAGAAAACATTATTGTCATAGGTACAATAAAGTATATAAAAGGTAAAAAGCATAAAAACATAGAAATAATAAGAACAATCCATTTTGTAATTCCCAAGCCAATAAAACTCAAGAATGTTTGCTTTACATCTTGTTTTATTTCAGTAACATTTATGTTCCCATTATTTTTTATATACGATTTAATGTAATGCAATGTTACCGAATTTGCTGATATATAAGCTAAAATTCCTGTTATTGCAACAGCAAGTAGTGAAAAAAGGATAAATCCTAAATTGTACATTTCATTATTTATTTGATTGAAATTGCTAAAGTTAAAAGCATCTCCAACCGAATATAAATAAAAAGCCATAGCTATTAAAAACAGAAGTAGATAAGGACCTGTAATGCTAAAAAAGATATTAATAAATGGTTTTACTTCGTGCCTTATAAATGTAAAAGTATCGCCTAAAACTTCTCCTAAATCACGTTGCTTTTTAAATTCGATGTATTTTTTCATGTGTTTAATGTATATCTATTTTAGTTTTTTTGTGTAATTGTATTGGATAAATAACATAATAAAAAATTATTAACGCTAAAGAACTTGTAATAATAAAAACAGCCAACCAATCTAGCATTTCGGTGTGTCGGGTTACAAAGCCTTCTAAAAAGCCAGCAATAACAAAAAATGGAATGGTGCTTATTAAAATTTTTAAGCCACTATTAATACCGCGTTTAAATGATTCTAATCGTGTATAAGTACCTGGAAATAATATTCCATTTCCTAAAACCAATCCTGCACAGCCAGCAACAATAATTACAGATATTTCTATGGTACCATGAATCCAAATGGTTCTTGCAGACTCCCAAAGTAATCCTTGTTCGTAAAAAAAATACTGAAAACTTCCTAACATAATTCCGTTTTGAAGTATAATATACAAAGAGCCAACACCTAACAGAATACCATAAACAAAAGCATAAAGTGCAACTTTAATATTGTTTAGAGTAATACCAAGAAACATATTAAACTCTCCCATTTTTTTATACACAGCCATAGGATCGTTTTTTTCAATATTGTCTAAAGTCATATTTACATAGCCATCACCAAGTATGGAACGAACAAAATCTCCTTCAGATGCAGCCGAATACGCCCCTACTATAACAAATAGCGTAAATACTAAAAATGAAATTAAGAGTTCGCGTTGATGTTGGTAAAATAGTGTTGGAAACTCTGTTTTAAAAAAAGAAATAAATCTGTTTTTAGGTTCTTTTTTTGTTTTATAAATTTTTTGATGCGCTTGAGAAGCAAGTTGATTAAGATAGCGTTCTGTATTGCTATTTTTATAAAATGTTTTAGCGTAACTTAAATGATCTGTCGTTTCAATGTAAAGATCAGATAGCTCATCAGGATCAATTATTGTTTTATTTGAAAGAACACTTTCAAATCTTAACCATTTATCTTTATTTTGCTTTACGAAAGCAGCTTCACGCATTTAATAACTATTTGCTTTCAAAGAAAAGAAAATATGGAAGAATTTCAAATAGAAACAGCTCAAAATGTAATCATTCAGCAAAACGTTGCAAATCTTGGCGATCGAATACTTGCTTACTTTATAGATAGCCTTATAATTTTTGGATATACTATTCTTGTAATTTTGCTTTTATCAGCTCTTGACTTAGATGCTGGAAACTTTTGGGCTTTATATTTATTAGTGTCATTACCTGCATTTTTATACTATGTTTTATTAGAAACCTTTTGGAATGGACAAACCGTTGGTAAATATGTAATGAAAACTAGAGTTGTAAAACTTGATGGTTCTAAGCCAGGGTTTGCTAATTATTTTGTTCGTTGGATTTTACGTATTGTAGATATTTCTCTTACAAGTGGAGGAGGAGCTATTATAACAATATTGATTAGAGGTAATGGTCAGCGTGTTGGCGATATAGCAGCTGGTACAACTGTAATAAGCGAAAAAATTAAAATTACTATTAATGATACTATTTTAAAAGAAGTACCAAAAGATTATATGCCAACGTATAGCCAAGTAACTCTTTTTAAAGACAGCGAAATGCAAACTATAAAAAACTTATACGATACAGCAATATTAAAAGGACAGCATAATGTTATTTTATCTCTTAATAATAAACTTGTTGAGGTAATGCAAGTGAAACCAAAAGAAAAACCAATAATTTTTGTTGAAACAGTAATAAAGGATTACAATTACTACACACAAAATATGTGAGTTCTATTAAAAAAATCATATTTCAGTATGGCTTTCATTTCTTTATACGAATAAAATTAATCCATTATCTCAACCTTGCGAATATAAATATTTTGTAAAGGCCAATCGGCATTATCAGTACTAACAGCTGCAATTTTATCTATTACGTACATGCCTTTTGTTACTTTTCCGAAAATGGTATAATCGCCATTTAAAAAATGTGCACCTCCTCGTTGTTGTACAATAAAAAACTCGTATGGTGATGCTAATTTATGTGGATTCTCGAGTTCGCTACTTGGCATACTTATAACGCCTCTATCGTGTTTGTAACCTCGTTTTGTGTCTGTTGGTAATAAATATCTTCCTATTTTACGACGTTTTCTTGCTGTTTTTTTATCATCGCTATTTCCTGCCTGAACAATATAATTATTTATCACTCTATAAAATTGTGTATCGTTAAAATAACCTTGTTTGGTTAAAAAAATAAAATTTGCACGATGGAATTTAGTTTTATCAAATAGCAGAATTTCAATAACTCCAAAATCGGTAGTTAAGCGCACTTTGTTTTCTTTGTTATGTTTTTCGTATTCTAAAAAGAAGTCCATAGCATTTTTTTCGGTCAATACCGGAAATTCCCTTTCGGGTTTTTTATCTGAATTAGGTGTTACAATTTGCTCTTGTTTAGGTTTTACTTGTAAGTTTGTTGGTTCAGATTTCTTTTTAGATTGTGTACTTTCACAATTCAGAAATAGAAGAAAAATGAAAAATATAAATGAAAGTCTCATTAATAAAAATGGTTTAATAATTAAATGCCCATTATGGGCCGCATAATGAATTTTGATGATTTTTTAATATCGCTTTCAAAAGTAAAAAATTTACCGCTTCCAGCTCAAGTATCTCAACTTAAAATGTCGCCACCATTTCGGTTAGAATTAATAGAAATGAGCAAAGATAAAATGAAGCGTGCAAATAAAGCAGGAGTTATGGCACTTTTTTATCCAGATAAACAACAACAAACCAAATTGGTTTTAATTTTGCGAAATACCTATAATGGTGTTCATTCTGGACAAATTGGTTTTCCTGGAGGTAAATTTCAACCAAATGATGTTTCACTGGAAAAAACTGCGATACGTGAAACTTCAGAAGAAATAGGAATCCCAGAACAAAGTATTGAAATTATCAAGCAATTAACCGAAGTTTATATTCCACCAAGCAATTTTTATGTGCAACCATTTTTAGGAATTATTAAAGACACACCAACATTTAACAAGCAGGATGATGAGGTAGAAGAAATTATTGAAGTTTTGCTCAACCATTTATTTAATGAATTGAATGTTATAAATACTTCTGTTGAAACATCTTACAAAATTAAGGTCGAAGTGCCAGCTTATAAACTTAATGGACATATTGTTTGGGGAGCAACTGCTATGATGTTAAGCGAAATAAAAGACTTGTTAAAAAAGGTATTGTAATTCTAAAACTAAACGAGCATGTTAAAATTTTTCTTAACATTGAAAAATGATTAATAGCGAACTGTCCCGATAATTACCGGGATGACCAATAAAAAGCAATAAACATAAACACATGAAAAAAAATATGTACGTTTGCAATCCTAACTAACTAAAATACTATGGGATTATTTAAAAGAAATCCTTTCGGACATATACTCTTTTTAAAAAAGTGGTTGATTAGAATATTAGGCGCTCTTACTCATCAACGTTTTAGAGGGTTTAACGAATTAAAAATTGAAGGTTCAGAACACATCAAAGACTTGCCTGATACCAATGTGTTGTTTATATCTAATCATCAAACCTATTTCGCAGATGTCGTAGCCATGTTTCATGTGTTTAATGCGAGTTTAAGCGGTCGTGTAGATTCTATAAAAAATGTAGGTTATTTATGGAACCCAAAGCTAAATTTGTATTATGTAGCTGCAAGAGAAACTATGCAATCTGGGCTTTTGCCTAAAATTTTTGCATATATGGGTTCAATTAGTATAGAGCGTACATGGAGAGCCGAAGGAAAAGATGTAAACAGA
>JADFSQ010000212.1 GCA_022560715.1 Bacteroidota bacterium | reverse complement strand
TTTATAGATTTCCAAAAGTTCTCCGGCTTCGGTATACGCAGTTCCTGTCATTCCTGAAAGTTTGCGGTACATTCTGAAAGAATTTTGAAGTGTAATGGTTGCATATGTTTGTGTAACAGCTTCAACTTTTACATTTTCTTTGGCTTCAATCGCTTGGTGTAATCCATCGCTATAACGACGACCATCCATAATACGGCCAGTTTGCTCATCTACAATCATAACTTTGTTTTCCATCACCACATATTCTACATCTTTTTCAAACAACGTATATGCTTTTAACAGTTGACTTAAAGTATGTATGCGTTCAGATTTTATTCCAAAATCACGAAACAACTCTTCTTTAAGTTCAGCTTCTTTTTCAGGAGTGAGTCCTTTTGCCTCAATTTTTGCAATTTCAAGACCAATTTCTGGCATGATGAAAAAGTCTGGGTCGTCATTTCCCGAAAGGAATTCAATACCTTTATCAGAAAGTTCTATTTGATTGTTTTTTTCTTCGATAACATAATACAGTTCTGCATCAACTTTTGGCATCTCTCTATTATTGTCCTGCATATAAAAATTTTCTGTTTTTTGAAGGAGTATTTTAACACCTTCTTCACTTAAAAATTTTATTAAGGCTTTATTTTTTGGAATCCCTCTATATACACGAAGCAGTTTGAAACCACCTTCTTTAGTGTCACCAGAAGCAATTAATTTTTTTGCTTCGGCTAAAACACCAATTAAATATTTACGCTGAACATTAACAATATCATTAATTTTAGGTTTTAACTCATCAAATTCGTGTTTGTCGCCATCTGGCACAGGACCAGAAATAATTAATGGTGTACGTGCATCGTCAACTAAAACAGAATCTACTTCATCTACAATGGAATAGTTGTGAGATCGTTGCACTAAATCGTCTGGTGAATGTGCCATATTATCACGTAAATAATCGAAACCAAATTCGTTATTTGTTCCGTAAGTAATATCTGCATTGTATGCTTTTTTTCGTTCAGCCGAATTGGGTTGATGATAATCTATACAATCCACGCTCAATCCATGAAACTCAAAAATTGGAGCCATCCAGGCGCTATCACGTTTTGCAAGATAATCGTTAACAGTAACAAGGTGCACACCATTACCTGTAAGTGCGTTTAAATACATTGGTAATGTAGCAACAAGCGTTTTGCCTTCTCCTGTTTTCATTTCGGAAATTTTACCTTCGTGCAGAGCAATACCACCAATAAGTTGTACATCGTAATGTACCATATCCCAAGTAATTGGTTTTCCGGCAGCATCCCAAGAGTTGGACCAAACCGCTTTATCACCATCTAAAGAAACATACGATTTAGTGCCAGATAATTCTCTGTCGAAAGTTGAGGCAGTAACTGTAATGGTCGGGTTATTTACAAAACGTTTTGTGGTTTCTTTTACAACTGCAAAAGCTTCAGGAAGAAGATCGTTTAAAAGTGTTTCAGTTATGTTGTAAGAATCATCTTTTAGTTTGTCAATTTCTAGATATATATCTTCTTTTCTATCAATATCTTCGGTAGTATTTGCTTCTTCGTTTAGTTTATCAATTTCGTCTTCAATGTCTTTACGAACATCTGCAATTTTAGATTTGAATTCTGTGGTTTTTGTACGTAACTCATCGTGAGTTAAGCGTTCTATTTCTGCTTCGAAAGATTTTATTTTTTCTACTAAAGGCATCATAGCCTTTACGTCTTGTTTGGATTTATCTCCAACAAATACTTTAATTATCGCATTTAAAATACTCATCTATATCGATTTATTTTTAGTCTTTGATATTTAATTGTCAAAGATACTATTTGTTGTTTTGTTTTTTGAAAAAATCAGACACAAAAAAAGTCTCGAATGAGACTTTTAACTATTTATTAATATTTCGTTTTTTAATATTCATCCTCATTCCAAAGAAAATCATCATCAGTTGGGTAATCAGGCCAAATTTCACTAATCGAGTCGTAAGAATCTCCTTCATCTTCAATCGCTTGTAAATTTTCTACAACTTCAAGTGGTGCTCCTGTTCTAATAGAATAGTCTATAAGCTCATCTTTAGTGGCTGGCCAAGGCGCATCGCATAAATATGATGCTAATTCTAGTGTCCAATACATTATTTAATAATTTAATTTTTTGCAAAAGTAATTTTTTAACTGAAATAGCCAAACAAAAAAACAATTATTTAATCATTAATTTTAAGAACGTCTGTTTTACTTCAAACTTTTAATACAAAAGTGCTTTTTCAGTTTTAACTAAGTACAATGAAATAGCTTATAATTCCTTTTTCGGAATCCATTTAATTTCATGGGCTTGTAAGTCTTTAGACAACTTTCGTGCCAACACAAAAAGATAGTCTGATAAGCGGTTTAAATAGATAAGTGTGTTAGGTTGAAAAGGCTCTGATTCGTTTAGTGCAGTAGCTAATCGTTCGGCTCTACGACACACACAACGAGCAATATGACAGAATGACACCGTTTGATGCCCTCCAGGAAGCACAAAATGTGTCATTGCAGGAAGTTGTGCATTCATTTTATCCATTTCTTTTTCGAGAAGCTCAATATCTTTGTCAGAAATTTTTGGAATTGTTAAGCGTTCTTTTCCGCTTTTTAATATTGATTTATTTGGATCTGTTGCAAGAATTGCACCAACTGTAAACAGTTTATCTTGAATATTAATTAGAATATCTTTAGAGTTTGCATCTATATCTTGATCTCTTATTAAGCCAATATGTGAGTTGAGTTCATCGACAGTACCATAACTTTCAATACGAATATGATGCTTTGGGACTCTTGTGCCTCCAAAAAGTGCTGTTGTGCCTTTGTCTCCGGTTTTAGTGTAGATTTTCATATTGTGCAAGTTAAGAGTTAAAAGTTAAAAGTTATGAGTTAAAAGCGAAAAATTTGGAAGATTAAACTTGAATTTCAGCACAAAAGCATCACTTTAGGCACTTTAAGTACTTTAAATTCTAGGCACTGAATTATTATACTCTTATCGTATAATGTTCCTTGTTTTGTTCTTTTCTAAAAAATACAAATCCCCAGAAAAAAGTGTCTATGCTTACCGTTACTTTTGGATGTTGTATGATGGTTTCCCAAGCTTCAGTCATTTCTTTTGACCAATAAATATCATCAAAAATAAATACTGAATTGTTATGAGTTGTTTGTAATAGTGTTTCAAAACAATGAAGTGTGGCTTCTTTTTGGTGGTTGCCATCAAAGAAAATAAAGTCGTAGGTATTATATTTTAGAGTTTCTATTTTATCAGAAAAATTACCAGTTAGGATTTCAATATTTTTTAAACGAAGTTGTTTGAAATTATCTTTTGAGAATTCAGAAATGTTTGGGCAACCTTCAATAGTTGTAATTTTTGCCTCTGGATTTCCTAAACTTAAAGCATGTGTGGCTATGCCAAGCGAAGTTCCTAATTCTAAAATTGAGTTGAATTGAAAGTATTGACAAAGCCTAAATAATAATTTTGCTCTTTTGGGTGTTGTGCCTGCATTACTTGCGATATGAGAAATTTTACGTAGATTTTTTTTTAGTATATGTGAGCCAACACCAAGGTCGGTTACCACTATTGTATCCTTATTTTTTAATAGCGTTTTTTTATATTGTTTTAGTTGCTTGTATGCAGAATAATTGGTTTTGTCATAAAAACATTTAGTAATAAGCTGATACACAAAAGGCGAGTGCACAGCATGTTGGTTTGTTGAATTAAAAAGAAATTTTATATATTGTTTTATTTGATATATCATAGTTTAACTTCCAAATTCCAAAATTTTAAATTTGCTGAACACTGAACACTGAACACTGAACACTGAACACTGAACACTGAGCACTGAACACTGACGAACATTAATTTAACTCTCTAATTTTTCAAGTAATTCTAACCAACGTTCTTCTTTAGTTTCAATAGCATTGATAATGTCTTGTAACTCTGAAGATAGCTCGTTTATTTTATCTGTTGATAAAGTTGTATCATTAAATTGCGTTTCTAAATGTTTTTTATCGTGTTCTAAAGATTTGAGTTTGCTTTCGATGTTTTTGAGTTCTTTTTGTTCGTTGTAAGATAATTTAATGTTGTCGTCTTTTTTCCAGAGTTTCTTTTCTCCTTTTTTTTCTGAATCTACTTTAGTTTTAATGATGCTGTCTTCATAAATTCTGAAATCGCTATAATTTCCCGGAAAATCTTCAATAACACCTTGCCCTCTAAAAATAAACAAATGATCTACAACCTTGTCCATAAAATAACGATCGTGAGATACCACAATAAGGCAGCCCGGAAAATCCAGAAGAAAATTTTCAAAGACGTTTAAAGTTACAATGTCTAAATCGTTTGTAGGTTCATCTAAGATTAAAAAATTAGGATTTTGAATAAGTACTGTGCATAAAAACAATCGTTTAAGCTCACCACCACTCAGTTTTTCAACAAAATCGTATTGCTTTTTCCGGTCGAATAAAAAGCGTTCCAGCAGCTGTTTCGCACTTATTTGTCGCCCTTTTTTTAGCGGAATATAATCGCCATATTCTCTAATCACTTCAATTACTTTTTGACCTTGTTTTATCAC
>JADFSQ010000211.1 GCA_022560715.1 Bacteroidota bacterium | reverse complement strand
GTGCATGTAATGTATTATGATCTAGAAATCGCCAAGCCCTTTCCCCATATTTCTTAACTGTTCGCTTACCGACAAGTTCGTTAATGGTAAAATACTTTTTTATTCCGTCGTAAATTTCTTCAGTTGTCATAATTTATAATATTTCTCGTTTTATTGATTAATTTTATCAGAATATTATTCAGTTTATTATTTGGTGCGTATAACTTTATAAGCCTCCCAATTGAACTTTATTAAAAAATCTAATGCCTTTTGGGCTCCCAAGTTGAATAATTTCACCTGGTCGTCCATACTCATATTAAAATCCAACCAATTAAATTGTTCATCGGCATCTATTTGGCAAATGAGCTTTTTGTAATCAGGGTGTTTTAATAAAAAATCGTAATCATATATTTGGCGCATGGTACTAATCATAGCACCACTCATCCCTAATAAATTATCTGTGTTACTATAGTTTTTCCGAGGCGTGCTAAGTTGAACTCCAAAAGTGGGTCTCGTGGGTTTCCCTCCATCTTCTCTGTGAAATACATTAATGGGAAAATTTGACAGCATGCCACCATCTACAAATTTAACTTTGGAAGGAACTTCACCTTTATAACCTGCATATTTCTCCCAATTTTCATCTTCACTATTTCTGGCGTTTGGTAAGTTAATTACCTCAAAGGGCTCGAAAAAGAAAGGAATAGACATGGAGGCTCTTACAAACTTTGCTGGAGACACGCTATTAGGATTTGACCAGTAAAGTTCCGCCATTCTAGGAAATTCGGCTTTGGTATGCGTGGTAATCTCTGATGTGATAATGGCCAACTTGGCTTCAGCATTAGGAACCCCTAATCCTGTATCAACATTTTTTAGACCCTCAGGCAGTTTTTTTCTTAACTCTTTTAAATCAGATAACGATTCAATATTTACTTTTTTTAATTCTTCGGTAACCCAAGTTTCAAAATCATTTCCTGGGTTTAATCCTAGTTTTCTCTTTAGAATTTTGCAAATTTTGATAGCATTCCATGCTACAATCCATTTTATTCCCTTCTCTTTTTTAATGATTTTATTGATAATTTTCTTAATTGCCTTGTCACCATCTACAAATTCAAATAAATCTTTCTTACTCAAAATGTTAAGAATTTGTTCGGACTTTGCATCTTGAATTTTACCCAGTCCAGCCATCATTATAGTGTTGATAGCACCTGCCGATGTTCCTGCAAGGCTAAAAAACCGAATGCCCGCTTTTTCTAAAATAAATGTATATCCTACCAGAGCAATTCCCAAGAGCCCCCCTCCTTGTTGTACCAGGTCTACATATTGATTACCTTCGGCGTCTTCAATATCAGAATATCGTTTTCCTTTAGGTATGCTATCCAAAATGGACAGAATCGTTTCGTTCTTGGTAAATTGTATCATGATTATAGCTTTTATATTAAAAGATTATTTTGATTTAGTAAAGAAATTCATCAACGGAATATCAACAACAAGTGTAATATGCCATCGTCTTATAGATTCATTTACTCCATTAATTTCACGTGTTGAGGGTCCAAGTTGATACCCTCCGCCTAAAGACAATGGGCTATTTCTAAAATTAATATATCCATGAATTCCAGGAGCTATAATATTTTCAAAACTCAATTCGGGTAAGTCTTGCGCATCATTATTGTCATCGAACCTATAGGTGGTTATTGCACCTATATCAATAATAGAAGCAAACAAGGTAAACCCTTGAATTATTCCCAAGTCTAGTCGTCCCCAACTAACGGCAACTCCAACTGGACTAGTGAGCCCAGTTACAAAAGATTCTTCGCCAGATTCTACTATTTTTTCACTTCCTCCAAACAATCCGACATAAGCATTAAGTGAAACATTAAAGGACGATTTTCTTTTAATACTAGAGCTTCCAGATGGTAGTGCCGCTGCTTCAATAGCTGCTGCAATTTGATCAGAATTTTCAGCCTGTGCCACTGTCGCCATAAAAGTTCCATACTTAATTAATTCGGCTTTAAATTTAAATTTCTCACCCATATAATTATCAAGTAATATGGTTACATTGAAAATTAATGATCCATAATTTTTTTCTTCAAGATTATTAAATATATCCACCCCATACTCAATGATGTTGGTAAGCTTCTTCACATCTTTTAATATGGGAACTAGGGTTGAATCATTTTCACTAATTTTCTCAAGAAACTCTGAAGTAGCCTCAAATAAACCATCAATACCTGTTAAGTAATTGTCAACAGTTCTTACATCTAGCGTCTTGTTCTCTAATCTTATTTTTTTTAATACACATAAGCTTAATTCTATCTTGGTAAAGCTCTCACTCAATTCTCTTAAAAAATTTGATAGCTCATCATGTGAATCTTTGAGTTTTTTCAACACATCATGGAAATAAATTGGCTTTTTATTCTCATTTGGAAATCTAACCTTTCTCATTTTACTTTGCTGGTATAAAAGTCCTAGATAGATTGTTCTCTGTATATCATTTTCAATAATTTCCTTTTTAATATCCTCAGAACTCACCCAAATTCGATTATCCTCTTTGGATCGAAGACTTGCAGAAAATAAATCTAACAATTTGAATACATTATAGGTAAGAGGGATTGAGTCCTTTGGGTTGCCTGTATCGTCTATATCGAATTTCTTTAAATCGTTATCTTTAAATACACTCGATAAAGCATCAGCAGCATTTTTACCACTAATTAATTCATCTACAAATATTGACATAGTCCATACTGTCCAACCCCCTTCTTCTTTAAAAAACCTTGTTATTTCTTTGACTCTATCATTACACTTACCGAATTTTCTCCTATTTTTAGCCCTTATAGTGTCTTTGGCTTTACACTCGACATTTCTTAATTCTGGGATGTTACCAATAAGTGTTTTCATATCATCTTCGAATGCTTGTTTTAACACTTGAAGCATCGAGGCATAGTTTTGTTCTTCGATAAAAGAGACAAAATTGTGAGTCTTGGGAAATAGAGTTTCAAACTCTGGATAATTTTCTAATACGTCTTTAAATTTTCTAAAAAAGGCAACGTTTAATTCTTCTTTGGTGCGTTTTACTAAAAATTTAGCGAGTCCATCTACAATGTTGGTGACATTGAAGCCGCCCAATTTAGACGCACTTTTTTCATCAATTGGAATATCATTTCCTAAAACAGCGTCTGCCCCTGAAGACATCTCATCACGTGTTTTAAATAAAGATCCTATAAAGGGATTATAACTTGTACTCGCTGTGTCTTTAATTTCATCAACAAAGTTTAAAAAATCATTATCTTTTAAATCAGGAAAATATATTTTTAGAAGAGATAAATACTTATCAATATCTGATTCGTACCATGCTCCATTAGGATCTTTATATTTGAATTTCCCATTTTCAATAAACGAATTCAAAGTTATGGCATCATAATAGGGATTTATACTTTCAATTGTATCAGATTGGGAATTTGAAAAGTTAGTGAACAACAATAAAGTGATTACAAAAAGTAGTTTTTTCATGATTTGATAATTTTTTCTAATTGCTTAAATGCTTTAAGTGGGTTAATAATGCCTTTTCCAAACAATTCAGAATCCATGGAAGGTTTAGAATCTGTAGTGTCTATAAGGATTCGTCCTATGTTCCATTTACTAATTGGCACATTAGGTTTACTTTTTTTTGCGTATGAAACCATTAAAGCTGTTACACCTGTAACAAATGGGGTTGAATAACTTGTCCCTTGAAAAGAACTTAAACCAGAAGAACCAACTTTAATTAAATTCAATTTCTCTCCTGGTGCTACAAGGTTTACCGAAGTAGTTCTTGAGGACTGTTTTGCTATCTCTTTATTTTTGTTTATAGAACCAACTCCAATTGTAGATAGAAACATTGCTGGATATTTATTTTCAATTTTTACTCTTTTTGAATCATTTCCAATTGAGCAAATAATTATTTTATCAGAATTTGCTTCAATTGCATTTAAAAATCGATTCATTAAGTTTTTATCTGTTTCTAAATAACTATAACTAATAGATATTATATCAATATTTGATCCTACACATTTATCAAGGGCTTTTATTAGAGCATCCTGATTTTCATCTCGTTTAATTATTTTACTTGCATATACAGAACATTCTGGTGCTACTCCGTAAAGTTGGTTCTGATTGCTATTTATAGCACTTATTACACTAGTTCCATGACCATTGAAGTCATTAAAATCATTACTATCGTCAACATAATTCCATCCATTTACGTCTTTTCTCGACAATGGATGATTTCTATCATAGCCAGAATCAAGAACCACTATATTTGCGCCATGACCCATTGACCATTTTGCCCATATTTTTTCAATCCCATAATCTTTATGCCACCATTGAAGACCATTATCATCTATTTTAGCATTCATCTTAGATAAATTGAATACAGGATTATTTTCTAGCTCAACCCCACCACTCCAATAATAATTCCCGGCTTCATCTTTATACCATGTAGCTACTCCATCATACACATCGCCATCATACAGTTTCCCATCAACTTCTAACTCACTCCCAGGAGCCAGATATTGGTAACATGGTGCATTTACACTAGGCTTACCTACGCGAACATTTAAATATTT
>JADFSQ010000210.1 GCA_022560715.1 Bacteroidota bacterium | reverse complement strand
TTTCTTTAGTAATATTTACAGTCCTGTTTTCTCTAATTACAGTAACCTTAACTTGTCCAGGATACGTCATATCTGTTTGTACTTTTTGAGAAATCTCAAACGATAAATTAGCAGCTTTATCATCGCTAACCTTTTCGCTCTCAACAATAACACGTAACTCTCTTCCTGCCTGAATGGCATACGCTTTATGAACTCCAGAAAAACCAAAAGCAATATCTTCTAAATCTTTTAAACGCTGAATATATGAATCTAACACTTGTCGTCTTGCTCCAGGTCTTGCTCCAGAAATAGCGTCACAAACCTGTACAATTGGAGAGAGCAAAAACTTCATTTCTATTTCGTCATGATGTGCTCCAATGGCATTACAAACTTCAGCTTTTTCTCCAAATTTTTCTGCCCATTGCATTCCGAGAATTGCATGAGGAGTTTCCGTATCTGCTTCGGCATCAGGTACTTTACCAATATCATGCAAAAGTCCTGCACGCTTGGCAATTTTTGAGTTCAGTCCCAATTCCGCAGCCATGATACCGCAAAGTTTAGCAACTTCACGCGAATGCTGTAATAAATTTTGTCCATAAGACGAACGGTATTTCATGCGTCCAACAACTTTAATCAATTCAGGATGCAAGCCATGAATCCCTAAATCTATGACTGTACGTTTACCTACTTCTATGATTTCCTGTTCAATCTGATTTTGAGTTTTCTTTACGACCTCTTCTATTCTTGCTGGATGTATTCTTCCGTCGGTTACCAGTTTGTGAAGCGACAAACGTGCGATTTCTCTTCTAACGGAATCAAAACAAGATAAAATAATAGCTTCGGGAGTATCGTCAACAATAATCTCTACTCCTGTTGCAGCTTCAATAGCTCTGATATTTCGTCCTTCTCTGCCTATAATACGACCTTTAATATCGTCGGATTCTATGTTAAAAACTGACACACAATTATCTATAGATTCTTCGGTGCCAACACGTTGAATGGTATTAATAATGATTTTTCTTGCATCTTGTTGTGCTGTGAGTTTAGCTTCCTCCATTTTTTCCTGAATATAGGCCATCGCATCACTTTTAGCTTCGGTTTTTAAAGATTCAATAAGCTGTAATTTAGCATCTTCGGCAGATAAGCTCGAAATAACCTCAAGCTGTTTAATCTGACTCTTATGAACTTTTTCGACCTCATCTTTACGCTTCTCTAAAAATTCTAAACGATGATTGTAATCCTTGATTTTAACTTCAATGTCATCATTGAGCTTTTTGTTTTTATTTAGTACAGAAGATATTTGAGACTCTTTATCTCTGGTACGTTTTTCTGCTTCAGACATTTTCTTTTCTCGTGAAAAAATTACTTTTTCATGTTCTGACTTTAGCTCGAAAAATCGTTCTTTTGCTTGAAAAATTTTATCTTTTTTTACAGCTTCGCCATCTTGGTTTGCATCTTTTATAATAGTTGCTGCATTGTGTTTTGCATTCTTTATTATTTTTGATGCATTGTTTTTTTGAAGCGTTTTAGAAATAATAAAACCTATTACGATTCCTGTTATAGTTGCTCCTACAATTAATAAAATTGTGTTAGTATCCATCTTTAATATTTAGTTAGGCATTATAAAAGAATAACTACTCATTTTTGACTTGCTATTTTGTCTGTCTTTTTTATCAAAAAATAGAACCGTAGCGATGCTATGCTTAAATTTTTTTCTTCAAATACAAACAAAATTTCTATGTCAAATTCTAAGCATTTATTCTTTTATAATGCCTTAGTTGATAAAAAAAACCTGCATCAGTTTTGGTTTTGTATAAACTCCTTAAAAACAAGTTTAGGGTTAACAAGCTGATCAAGTATCTGCTCAAGGCAGCACGCTTTTACAACTTAAACTCACCCTTTTTAAAGAATTAACGTTGAGTTTATCAAAAAAAATAACTAATGCAGGCAGTAACCTATATTTATTTTAAAGAACTTAAGAACTTAAATGTTCTTTTAACAGTTGATCTAAAGCATTGAGCTTAAATTCAACTTCTTCACTTAAATTTTCTTTATCTATAGTTTTCTGTTCTGTTTGAGATGCAAACTGTAAAGCACACATCGCTAAAACATCTTGTTTATCTCTCACAGAATAACTTTGCTCAAACTGTTTAATCATTGTACTAATCTTCAAAGCTGCTTTTCGTAATCCTTCTTCTTGTTCTGGTTCTACTGTTAGAGGATATACTCTGTTAGCTATAGATAGCTTTATTTTAAACTTCTTTGACATTAAATACTATGTTGCATTATTCAGATAATTGAGATATACAATAATCTATTTCCCTAATTAATGCATTTATTTTGAGCTTTGTTTCTTTTTTACTCTCATTACTGCCAAGTATGGAATTTGCAAATTTGAGTGTTTCATATTTTTCTTCCCAAGAACCAATTAATTCTTCTTGTTGAGATATTTTGTTTTGAGATAATGTAACATCTTCTTTTAGTTTTGCATTTGTTTGCTTTAAATCATCTAATTTATGCAACACTTTGGTAATTCTGTCCTCTAAAGAATCAACAATAGTCTCAATATTACTCATTTAATTAATTCAATACTTATTACACAAAGTTAAGATTTCAAATTATATATAACAATTGTTTTCAACAATATTTTAAAAGAACTTAATAATCAACCTATTACAATATTATGGTTTTGTATTTGTTATCACTTTGCAGATTACTTACAAATTAATACTTTAGCAGTAATAACTTTTTTATGAGAAACAGCCTCTTAATCTTTTTATTAATTTTTACGCAGTTTACTATTGCTCAAAATCCTTATCCACAAGATTATTTTCGCAATCCTTTAGAAATTCCATTAGTACTTGCCGGCACTTTTGCTGAATTACGCTCCAATCATTTTCATTCTGGTTTAGATATAAAAACACAACAACAAGAAGGATTAAAAGTATTTGCGGCTGCAAAGGGATATGTAAGCCGAATAAAAATTTCGCATTGGGGTTATGGCAAAGCCTTGTATATTACACATCCAAATGGTTATACGACCGTTTATGCACATTTGAAAAAATTCTCACCAAAAATTGAAACTTTTGTAAAAAAAGCACAGTATAAAAAGGAAACTTTTGAAATAGAACTTTTTCCTGCTATTGATGAATTGCTGATCGAAACTGATGAAATTGTTGCTTTTAGTGGAAATACAGGAAGCTCAAATGGTGCTCATCTTCATTTTGAGATTAGAGATAAAAGTGAAAGACCTATAAACCCGATGCTTTTCGGAATCGAAATTAAAGATACTAGAAAACCCACTATTTTAAGTGTTTATGCTTATCCAATTAATGAGAATTCACAGGTAAATAAAACCAACGAAAAAACAAAACTTCGGTTAATTCCTTTACCTGACGGAAATTATACTGTTGAAAGTATTAAAGCTTTCGGTAAAATTGGATTCGGAATTAACACCTACGACCGTCAGGATAATGCTCCTAATAAAAATGGTGTGAGTAATATTCAAACTTTTTTTAATGGCAATAAAAATTTTGAAATAGATTTTAAGCGATTTTCATTTACCGAAACCAAACACTTAAATCGTTTAATAGACTATGCTCATTTTAAGGATCATAAATCGCGTATTCAAAAACTGTTCGTGCAACTTAACAATCCATTAAGTTTGTATAAAAACGTTAACGAAAACGGTTATATAAACATTGCAGACAGCACAGCATCTATCTATAAAGTAAGCGTGAAAGATTACAAAGGGAATGAAACATGGTTGACAATTTCTATTATTGGAGAACACATTGATTCAATAAAACCTAAACATCTTGAAGTTACAGATTATTTTATTTATGCGGATCAAGCTACTAATTTAGAAGATGAAAATGTTTCAGTGTACTTTCCATCAAATACTTTTTATGATGATTTTTACATAAATTTTAATGTGAATTGTGACACCTTAACTTTACACAAACCTACTGTTTCAGCCCAAAAATACTTCACTATTAATTATGATATTAGTAATTATGATGACGACGATAAAGACAAACTTTTTATTGCAAGGCTTGTAGGTTATTATAAAAATTATCTGTCATATAATCCAACTACCAGAAAAGGGAATATATTAAGTGCCAGAACTAAAATTTTAGATACTTATGTTTTAGGAGTTGATGCCGAAAATCCGGAAATTAAAGCTATTAACTTCCAAAAAGATAAATGGTTAAGCAAGTTGCGTTATTTAAAAGTGAAAGTGAAAGATGAAATTTCTGGCATTCGTAATTACAGAGCAACAATTAATGGGAAATGGATTTTAATGGAATATGATGCGAAGAAAAATAAACTGACTTACGATTTTAACGATAATATAATTACCGAAACTGAAAATAATTTAAAGATAATTGTTACAGATAATGTTGGAAATAGTTCTACATTTGAAACTATCTTTTTTAGAAAATAAAATACAGACCTTTTGAAAATTAAATCTTCTCTCTTTCTATTTCTCTTTATCATAATCCCGTTAATAAGTTTAGCGCAAACGGCAACCTTAAAAGGAGTTATTCTTGACGAAAACAACGTACCAATCTCCAATGTTAGCATTACTTTTGGTACAGAAGGCAC
>JADFSQ010000209.1 GCA_022560715.1 Bacteroidota bacterium | reverse complement strand
ATATAAGCAATCGTTGATAATTATGTACTCTTCCCCTTCATAAATTTTTTCTGATGCAATTTTCACTAATTTATCATTTGGTGTTATGTGAAGTATTACAAAATAACTTGTTTTCTTTTTCTCTTCTGAAAACGGACAAGCATCAAAAATACGTTGCAAATCTTTTGGTGATTTAACAATTATTGAAACATCAAACCCAAAATGGGCGATAATCGTCTTTTGTATTATGTCTTCTATATTTTGAGTACTATCTTCTGAAGAATCTAAAATAACATTTCCGCTTTGTATATAAGTTTGTACGTTTTCGAATCCAGAATTAGAAAGCAATTCTCGAAGTTCTGCCATTGGAACTTTTTTATGTCCGCCAACATTTATTCCTCGTAATAAAGCGATGTATGTTTTCATATTAAAAGTCTTGTTTTTGGTTGAGAATATGAAGTATCTGGACTTGCAATCCTACAACGACATAATGAATAGAATAATTTACCTTTTCAAATTGATGTATTCTAACTTGTTTATATCGAATCTGTCTTGCTAACGGCATTCTTTCTAAAAAGGATAATTGTTTACTGAAATCCGTAAGGAAAAAATCTCTTAAATTTATAGCTTTAAAGTAACATTCAGCTATTTCTAACTCTCGAAATGCTTCAGGCGAAAAGATAATTTTATATATCATACTTTTTTCGGACTTCTTCAACAGGTATAAAATCTATTTCTCCTTTGTCTATTCTATCCAACATATCATCCATCATTGCTTTGTATTCTTCAGATGGTTCAGAAAAACGCAAGGCAATATTTTCAAGTGTAAACTCTAAATAATTTTTTAGAGAACGTTTTTGTTTTTTGGCTTCTTTTTCTAAAATAGCCAATGCCTTATCGTCTATTTCTATTAATTTTTTTGTGCTCGACATAATTATATATTTTTTATATAGTAAATATATATATTTTATATTAAATATGTTAATTTTTAGCTATACTTTTTGCCGAAATGTAAGCACTTGTCCACGCATTTTGGAAATTAAAACCTCCTGTTACGGCATCAATATTTAAAATTTCTCCAGCAAAGTATAAGTTTTTATACAACTTGCTTTTAAAGGTTTTAAAGTTAATTTCTTTTAAATCAATGCCTCCGGCTGTTACAAATTCTTCTTTAAAGGTGCTTTTTCCATCTACATTAAAAACAGCTTTTGTTAATTGATTTACCAACTGCTCTAATTGATTTTTATTGAGATCTTGCCAGCGTGTTTCGTTACTAATATTTGAAGCTAAAACCAATTGTTGCCATAAGCGTTTTGGCAACTCGAATTGTGGTGAATTAATTACGGTTTTCTTTACAGGGCTTTGTTTTACTTCTTTTAATATATCTAAACAATCCTCGAAAGGTATTTGAATAAAATTGATTTCTATCTTAAATTTATAATCGCGCGTTGCCAACTCCAAAGCACCAAAAGCCGAGAGTTTTAAAATTGAAGGCGCACTCATTCCCCAATGTGTGATGAGCAGTGGTCCTTCAGATTCTAAATTAACCTCTCTGTCTCTACGAGACATCTCTCCTTTAAAAGGAGAGAAATCTTGTAAAACTTTAACTTGAACATTTTTTACGGCAACTCCAGGAATACTTTTTATACGTTTGTCTTTAATATTGAAAGTAAATAATGAAGGAACCGGGTTTATAATTTTATGTCCTAAATCCTGCAATATTTTCCAAATTTTTGGATTGCTTCCTGTGGCTACCAGTAGTTTTTCTGAAACAAAAGTGTTTTGATTGGTTTCAATATTCCATAGACTATTTTTGGTGACAATATTTTTTACAGAATGGGTTTTTAAAACTGTAATTCCTAATCGTTTTATTTCATTTGTAAAACAATCAACAATCGTTTGAGACGAATTTGAAACTGGAAATATTCTACCATCTTCTTCAATCTTCAACTCAATTCCTCTTTTTTCAAACCACTCCATAGTATCTCCAGTCATAAAGGTATGAAAAGGACCGAGTAATTCTTTTTTTCCTCTTGGATAATTCTGAACTAATTCTGAAGGAATAAATTCAGCATGTGTGACATTGCAACGTCCACCTCCAGAAACTTTTACTTTGGTCAACACTTCTTTGCCACGTTCTAAAATTACAATAGTTAGTTTTGGGTTTAGTTCTGCAATATTAATAGCTGCAAAAAAACCTGCTGCTCCTCCTCCAATTATTGTAACATCGTAATGTTTCATCTAAAAATCGTCCTTTCTTGGGCGCATCAATCCTTCTTGCGCAACTGAAGCTATAAGTTTTCCGTCACGAGAAAATATATTTCCTTTAGTAAATCCTCTTGCGTTTGAAGTGCTTGGAGATTCTATGGAAAACAACATCCAATCCTTAAAATCAAAATCCCTGAAAAACCACATAGAATGGTCTAAACTTGCCATTTGTGTATTCCCATAATGCGCTTTACTTGCATGAGGACGTAGTGCTACAGATAATACGTTATAATCTGAAATATAGGTGAGTATTTGTTGTTTTGTTGCCAAATCTAACATTGAGGTATCACCTTTAAGTTTAAACCACATATCTAATTTAGGTGGTAAGTCTTTTTTCTCCATAGGATTAAATAGCGTTGTTGGTTTAAACTCGATAGGACGATCCATTTGCAGAAATCTCTTCATCTTACTCGGCAAGAATTCGCCATACAACTTGACCATTTCTGTCCAACTTTGGAGTTCTTCTGGTTGTTTAATATTAGTTTTCATTTCAATTTGGTGTTCATACCCTTCTTCATTTTTGTGAAAAGATGCTGCCAAAATAAAAATAATTTTTTCACCTTGATTAGCAGTGACTCTACGCGTGGAAAAACTCCCTCCATCTCTAATGATGCTTACTTCATAAGTTATTGGTAAACCCAAATTACCTGCTTCAAGAAAATAAGCATGCATAGAATGTAAAATACGCTGATTGAAAATAGTTCTATACGCAGCGTTTAAAGCTTGTGCCAATACCTGACCACCAAATACATTAGGTCCTCCAACGGTTTTGCTTATACCAATAAATTCTGTAGAAGTTACTTCATCTAAAATTAAAATATCTAATAAATCGTTTACACTTGTCATTATTTAGTAATGCATTAAAATGAAGTCCAAATATCTTAAAAAATAGTTTATGAAAAGGTGATTAGTGAATTAAAATCCAAATCCTAAAGCAAATGCAAAACGCAGTCCATCCTTGCTATTAAATAATGAAATATTAGCTGTTAACATATCTACCATATTTAAAAACAATCCTCCACCTATTGAAGTATTAAGTCGGTCATTATTGAAAGTTGGATCTGTAACTAAATTGTCACTCACCCAAACTCTGCCATAATCAAAACCGCCAAAAATGCCAAATTCTATTGGTAATATTGAGGTTTTAAATTGTTTGAAATTATAACGTATATCTGTTATTTGATAAAATGAAGTCTTGCCTGTAAACCGTTGGTTTCTATAACCTCTTAATCCATCACTGGCACCTATAGTTGCAGCTTGATAGAATTCAAAACCATCTCCAAAAATAATATGCCCTTTAGCTTTAGTTGCAAGCACTAATTGTCCGTTTGGCACTAATTTATAATCTATTGCTAACGAGGGAATTAAATAGCCAAAATTGTTAGAATTATCAACATTATTTTTATAGCCAAAATTCAATAAAAAGTCTAACCCTAAAGTTGGAAAAGCTACATTGTCTTTATTTTTAAAACCATAAGAAATTTCTGCTCCAACAAAATGTCGGCGTTCAAATTCTTCACTTGTTTGAAAATAATCTGATAAAAATCTACCATCAGTGTTTTCTATTTCAACAGACTCATAATTTATCCCAAACGATAATCTACTTCCGTACTCACCATTTCTAATTAAAGAGGGTGAAAATAGAAAGCTAGATTTTCTTACTCTGTTATAATCAAGATCTTTTTCTTCTTCTCCAGGATTTGGGTCGACATTTAAATTTGGAGTTGAGTTACCATAACCAAAGAAATTAATAGTATAATTAGGGCTTGTAAAATTAGAATGAATTCCTAGATTGACATTTTTGAACACATCTTCGAACTCTCCAAAGTAATTTAGATTAAAACCATTGGTTGCTAAAAATAAAAATCCAGAAAGTTTATGTTTTGAAACAAAGTTTTCTCCTGCAAATCCATTTTTTATAAACAAACCACCTAATCCTAATTTGAATCCATCATCAGGATTAAATCCTACAATTGGTATGATAGTTCGTGAATTATATTTAATTTTTTTATAATCATATATATTGGTAAAATACTCATCGTTAAAATGAAACCTTCCTTTTTTACTTTCAATTTTACTGGCTTTAGATTTGTAATCGTAAACATCTGTCTTTTTCCCATTTACAATATTGTAAGCATCCATGTTTTGTCCACCAGACAAACGCAATCTTATTTTTGTTGGAGCTTCTCCTTTTACTTCAAAATAATCGTCATCATCTAAACCAAAAATCCAAATTTCTTTAGTTTCATCTGGTCTATATAATCTTTCGCTAAAAAGCTCTCCTTTTTTGCCTTTTATAATTCTATATACTTTAACAGATGTAATGCCATTTGGCAATCGT
>JADFSQ010000003.1 GCA_022560715.1 Bacteroidota bacterium | reverse complement strand
GTCGTAGGCGCTCAGTTAGACGAAAAAAATGTACACCGTGCAGAACTCTTCTCACACAAATGGGAATTGCCTTTTGGAACACGCTTAACACCTGAGATCATAGCGCGGGAATTACTTTCCCCGTTTAGCTATTTGAAAAATATACCGCTTTACGCGAATGTTTCGATTTTGATCAATAAAGCTGATAAAAATGCAGTTGGGGGAAAATTACTTGCAGAGAAACTCTTAACCAAGTGTACATACCCTATTTTTCTGGGTAGCTTAAAAAACAACACATTGGAAAGGGAGACAATAAATAATTTTTAATTGTATGAATAAATTTCTTAAAGTAGCTATAGATGAAGCCAAACAAGGCTTAAAAGAAGGTGGAATTCCTATTGGATCAGTAATAGTGTATCAAGATAAGATTATTGGCAGAGGTCATAATCGACGCATTCAAAAAGGAAGTGTTGTGTTACATGCCGAAATGGATGCTTTTGAAAATGCAGGGCGACAACCAGCAAATGTGTATAAAAACGCTACCATATATACAACATTATCACCATGTGTAATGTGTACCGGAGCAATTTTATTGTATCGAATCCCAAAAGTAGTTATTGGAGAAAACACAACTTTTTTAGGCGAAGAAGCACTTTTAAAATCTCGTGGCGTAATTGTAGAAGTTATCGATAATCAAGAGTGTAAAGACCTCATGGCTTCGTTTATTGCAAATAATTCTGAATTATGGAATGAAGATATAGGCGATTAAATAATTATTTCTTTAAAATATCTGTTCCTAAAAACTTATCATCTTTGTTGGTGTACCAAGCACGATTTTTAGGCATTTTCATGCCATTGATTGTTTCTTCTTCAGTAAGTAAAATATATTCGCCAGTATCATTTTTTTGATTTCCCTCGTCATCCATTCTATAAAACTGATAAATTTCCATTGCATAGGTTTCAGGATTAAAATAAAAATACCAAATGTCACTGCCAACAGCTTCGTCGTAAGTCGCTTTTAGTACAAGATACTCTTTGCCTTTAAAAGGTTTGCGTTCAACTTTATTATGAATTATGGTGCTTTTATCTTTTAGTTTCATTGGCAAACCATATAAATACGTATAATAGTTTGGCTTTAGTTTAATATAGCGCTGTTAATTTACATTTAACCACGAAGAACACTAAGAAAGCACAAAGTTCACAAAGCTGAACGGCATATTTTTCTTTGTGTCCTTGGTGTAAAACATTGTGTACTTTGTGGTTAAATTTTTCAACGCCATTCTAAACTAGAGCCAATAGTTTTTGTAAAATTCGGCAGTTTCACAATGCGTACGACGTGGTTTTTTTGTTTGATTTGCTATTTTTAAGGAATCTGTTTTTGAAATAATACATCTGTCTTTATTTAAAAAATACCGTGTAGTAACTGAATCTCTAGTAACCTTTAAATCAAAGACATCTTCAGGAAGATTTATAACAATTTTACTCTCACGGTTTGGTCTGTCAGGAGTTTCCATAGTAATATAAAGTTCGCCATTAAAAGTAGCCCAATTAGTGTTTGGGTCGTGGTAGGCAATAGCTTTATCTAATAGTTGAGATCCCGTGAGATCTTTGTTGCAAGAGCTTAAAATTACTAATAATAATACGGAATAAAGAGAGTAATACTTGTTCATAGTTAGATTATGATTAGTTCTTAAAAGTAAGAATTTTTATAAAAACAAAAAGAGACTGTTCAAAATAATACCTTTTAAACAGCCTTTATACATCTAAATACTATAATTTATTTTGTTTTTCCTTTTTTAGCCCCAGCACTAGTTGGTAAAGTTGCCGGTTTTACAGAACTGTCATGGGCACCATGGTACTCTTCTAATAAATTCATGGTAGCATTAAGTAAATCTTTAGTTTCTAATAACAAACTAAAATATAAAGTTGTGTTTTTAGGACTCCCGCCTTCCGATCGGGTTCTAGTAACTTGTGCGTGTATTTTTTCTTTAACTAAATCATAAACGTCTTTTTTATTATTTAAAAGACTACCAATTTGTTCAAAAGAACGTGATTCAAAGGCTTTTTGAGTATTATTAAACAATTCTTCAAGCGCATCATCAATTTGCTTAAGGTCTTTTATTTGGTTGAATTTTAATTTTTTATGATTGTTATTTACATGCTTATGACTTATTTTAGAGATGTATTCTAACGATTGGGTCATGTCTTGTAGATATCCTAAAATATGAATATAAAAATGACTGGCACCAAC
Source organism: Bacteroidota bacterium (assembly GCA_022560715.1). Classification (GTDB taxonomy): domain Bacteria; phylum Bacteroidota; class Bacteroidia; order Flavobacteriales; family Flavobacteriaceae; genus PRS1. The sequence goes on along the minus strand of JADFSQ010000003.1, from coordinate 18,517 downwards.
ACTAGAATCGTCTAAATTTTTAATAAAATAGAAAATATTGTCACGCAATTCATCTACTTCAGCCGAAAGTTTAACAATTTGTTTCTTATTCTTTTTAAGTGCAGATAAATCTTGTAGTGCAAGCCCTTGAATAGCATTGGTGTAAATACGGTTACCGCGTTTTACAACATTAGCAATATTTTTAGCACTTTCATAAATTACGCCTTGTACCGAGCTGCTTTCAGCTTTTTCTAAACTGTCTTCAGCTTTTGTTTCTTTAGATTTTTTCTTGTGAGAAATATAATTTCTGCCTAAAAGTAATACAGCAAAAAATAATAAAATTGCAATAGCAGTTGGACCACCAAGATTAATTAAATATACCATTATGGCGGCGGCAGTAAAAGCACTTATTGCGGTAAAAAACCAGCCTCCAATAATATTTAATACGCCTGCAACACGATACACAGCACTTTCGCTTCCCCAAGCGCGATCAGCAAGCGAACTTCCCATAGCAACCATAAAGGTAACATAGGTTGTGGAAAGTGGTAATTTATAAGATGTGGCAATAGATATTAAAACACCTGCTACCATTAAATTTACCGATGCTCTAACCATATCGAATGCTGGTAATTCATGTGTTTTTTCTTTAGATAAAGTAATAACAGGTTTTTCAAATTGCTTTTCAATTTTGTTTTGCCATGATTGAGGTAAAATATAAGATGTCATTTTAGAAGATCCTATAGCAAACCTTACCAATCCACGAGATAAAAAATTAGGCTGAAATCGTTCTTTAGTTTCGCCTTGACTGGATAAATCAATGGATGTTTTTACTACTGCTTTAGCTTTGTTGGAAAACCATAATGTAAGTACCATAATCATTCCTGCAATAAATAAAAGTAGTGTTGGTGTAGGAACTTTTGAGGCTAGTACCTCCATACTAAATTCATGTGCAGGGATACCTGAAGCAACCCATGCTTCATAAGATTGCCATGCAGCAATTGGCACACCAATAAAGTTTACCAAGTCGTTTCCGGCAAATGCTAATGCCAAAGAAAAAGTTCCTATAATGATAATGAGTTTGTAAATATTAGTTTTAAAAAAATTAATTAACCCATACGACAATAATGACCAGAAAACAAAACTAACAGCAACAATTGGGAGTACTTGTGTTTCTATAAAGTCTTTTATTGTTGCTCCACCAATAATATCGAAACTTTGTTTAGCAACATCGGCACCTTTTATGCCTTTCATAAGAATAAAATACACAATTGCAGTTAAGGCAACACCACCAAATAACGCACCAACCCATTTAGCTTTTTGTTCGAAATCGTAAGACAATAACAATCTGGAAACCCATTGCACAAATGCACCTATTGAAAATGCGACGATGACCGAAAGTAGTATTCCTAAAATAATCATCGTAGCCTTAGATGTGTTGATATAGTTTACTACATCGGAAAAATCTCCACCGTCTGCCGCAATTTTTATGAGCGCCATAGCTACTGCAGCCCCAAGCAATTCAAAAACAATAGAAACAGTAGTAGAAGTTGGTAAACCAAGCGTATTGAAAAAATCTAATAAGAGGATATCAGTAATCATTACTGCCATAAAGATGTACATAATCTCATCGAACATAAACTCACCCGGATTAAAAATGCCTTTTCGTGCTACTTCCATCATTCCGCTAGAAAAAACAGCTCCAACAGCAATACCAATACTGGCAACAATCATAATTGTTCTAAACGAAATTGCTTTAGAGCCTAAGGCAGAATTTAAAAAGTTTACAGCATCATTACTTACACCTACAACCAAATCAGCAACAGCTAAAATGGCAAGTGCAACAACCATTAATAAGTATATATTGTCCATAATTTAATTTGAAATAGTTAGCAAATATCTATAGTGTTTTTAAGTGTAATGTTACCTTAATGTTATGTTTTATTGTAGTTTCAATCCTCATTACGGAGTTCTAATACACAACCTGAGTTTAAAAATGAATATCAAACTGCAATTCGAATATAAGGTGATTATTACTATTATCTACCTCTAAATAACTAATATCACTTTGCACTTTTAAACTATGACCAACAATGAATTTAGAAATTCCAAATGTGTATTGATTTTGAGCGTTTATTCCTGTTATGTTTTTATCTAACTCAATGTTTGTATAACGTCCAGAAATCTCCCAATTATTTTTAAACACGTAACCAGTTTGTAAATTTAGACCTTTCCCTACCTGTACAACATCTCCAGTTAAAGAACCATCGGAGTTTTTCGCGAAAGGGTCTTTAGCTTCTCTATTTGCATATTCTCCCATAAATGAAAATCCTTTATATTTAAACATAAAATCTAAAAACAAGGTAGTGATATTAGTTTCAAAAAAACCAGTATCAATTTCCATATATTTCCCTTGGTTACTTCTTGTTTTAACAGCATTGCTGTTATAATCATAACTAACTCCTAATGCCAATTTAGGAGTATTTTCACGTTTTAAATCACTACCTTTATAATCGCCTTTATCAGTAAAATTTCCAAAAGGCAATAATTCTATTCGGCTGGTAAATTGATATCCTCCAAGATTTCCAGTAGTAACATTTCTTCCTTCACCTTGAGAAACAGCAAAAATTTCTTTTACAATAAAGTTTTCTGAAAGATTGAAATTATGTCTTAACTGTATACCAAGATCACGATCTATATTAAACCTGCTATTAAGTAACGAACGATCTACCTGCTGAAGATTTGCTGAAGAAATAACACGTTCTCTATTTCCTGGAAGTTTAGTTTGCCCAAACCACAGTTCGAAGTTTTTGTAAAAATTCCACTTCATCACAGCATCTAAAATATATCGAGGTGCATTGCTGGTAAATTTTGAAGCTCCTGAAATATCTCTATTAGACAAACCTAATTCTAATTTATATTTAAGTTTTGGGCTGAAAGCAAAACCATCAAATTTTAAACGAGCACGGCGTACCAAAAAATTAGACGTATTGCTTTCCCCTTCTTCCCAGTTCGAAATTGCTAAAAACTGCATTCTAACTCCAATTTTCATCGTCCATGAACTATCTTGACCAACGAGATTAAAAAGACCTTTCCCAAATTTAGGCGATTGAATTTCTTGCGCGTTAATGTAAAAAAGGGTGAAAAGAGATAAAGCTGTAAGCGGTAGTTTAAATGTCATACTTTATATTCTATATTTTGTTGCTGCAAAGAACTTATTCTAGTGTTAATTTAATGTTATGTATAGGTTAATAAATAGAAAAAATATCAACACTTCTTCTTGGGTTAAGAATTTGCACAATAAATAACGCAAATAATACTTGCATAATCGATAGTAATACTATTATATTTGCACGTAAATTATTTTTGCTTATGGAAAACTTAAGTATATATATAGAAACAAGCCCTGAATTGTACTCTAAAAATCCAGATTCATCTGAGTTAGGACAGAAAATTATTTCTAGTAGTATTGAATTAATTAGTGAAATAGGATTTGAAGAATTCACTTTTAAAAAACTAGGGGTAGTAATAAATTCACCAGAAAGTTCCGTTTATCGTTATTTTAAAAACAAACACATGCTACTTGTTTACCTCACAAGTTGGTATTGGACTTGGACAGAATATCGCTTAGTTTTTGCTACAACAAATATTAATTCACCAAAAGAGCGTTTGTTAAAATCTATCGATATTTTAACGAAGCCAGTTTTAGTAGATAATTCCTTTACCTATATAAACGAAATTTTATTGAGCGAAATCATTTTCTCCGAATCTATAAAAGCATACCACACCAAAAGTGTGGATGAAGAAAATAAAAAAGGATGTTTTAAGGCTTATAAAAGTGTTGTACAAAGAGTAAGTAATATCATTTTAGAAATTAAACCAAAATTTGAATATCCACATATGCTTACTTCTACCATAATTGAAGGAGCACATCAGCAGAAATATTTTGCTGAACATTTACCAGCACTTACAGATGTTACAAAAGAAAAAAATGCTATTTCTACTTTCTACATAGAGTTGGTTTTTAAATTATTAAAGTAAACTACCTCGGAGCAAGCTCAAGAGGTATTCATAAGGAAATATTCCACATATTTCGACGCAAACATCGGAGTATTAAAACCCACTAGTGGGAATAAGAATTATAATTAATTTGAAGATTTAAAAAGGCAATAGTTTAAAAAACTAAGTTCAAACAATATAAAAACATGAAGAACGTAATTAATTTTAAACACTTCAAAGGCGATTTATTTGGTGGTATTACCGCAGGCATCGTGGCTTTACCATTGGCACTAGCCTTTGGTGTTAGTTCTGGTCTTGGTCCAAGTGCAGCACTTTTTGGAGGTACAAATACCCAGATTTCTGGGCCTACCGCCCCTATGACAGCCGTTAGTATGGTGGTTATAGCAGGAATAGTTACCGCTTTTGATGGAGATGTTACCAAAGCATTACCTACCATTCTAACCGTGTTTTTATTAGCAGGATTAATACAAGTTGGCTTAGGGTTTATAGGTTTAGGAAAGTACATTAAATATATTCCTTACCCTGTTGTTTCTGGGTTTATGACAGCAATTGGGGTTATTATTTTGGTCACCCAAATATTACCATCTGTAGGATATTACCCTAAAGAGGACACCCAATTTGTAAATCAGTTTAAACCTTATGCTGAAGAAATAATTTTAAATAACATCTTAAAAGAAGAAGCTGGCGAAGGTATTTTAGTTTTAGAAGATTTTAAAGAAACCATCCAAAGAGCCGAAGGTATTACCCAAAAACAAATTTTAAAAGAATCACAAGCCCTAGCAAGTAATGATGCTTCAGGTGTAATTGGAGCAATAAAAGTATTGCCAAGAGCATTAAACAACATTAATTGGTTAGAGTTGCTTTTGGCTTTAGGAACTATAATCATCATTTATGGTTTTAAACGAATAACTAACAAAGTACCAAGTACTTTAGTGGCACTTTTGGTAATGTCTGGAATTGCAATAGGTTTTGGTTTAAATTACAGACCCATTGAAGAAATACCTAGTGGTTTACCCATACCAAATTTAGAAATTTTTTCTGGTTTCCGTTTGGGTAATATAACGCCATACGTATTTACAGCATTAACATTGGCACTTTTGGGGGCAATAGATTCTTTATTAACCTCAGTTGTAGCCGATAATATGACCAAAACCAAACACAAGCCAAATAAAGAATTAATTGGACAAGGTATAGGGAATAGTATAGCAGCAATATTTGGAGGCATCCCAGGAGCAGGCGCAACTATTAGAACCGTTGTTAATATAAATGCAGGTGGAAAAACAAGGTTGTCGGGCATGATGGCAGGGATTTTACTGCTTATAATTTTAGTAGCTTTAGGACCAATAGCTTCTCAAATTCCAGCTGCTGTTTTAGCTGGAATACTAATTACTGTTGGTATTGGTGTAATGGATTATAAAGGGCTAAAGGCTATCCCTTATATGCCTCGTACAGAAGTAATAATAATGTTAGTTGTATTAGTATTATCTTCAGTATGGAATTTGGTTTACGCCGTTGGGATAGGGTTAGTAATAGCATCTTTAATGTTTATGAAGAAAATTGGCGATTTAACAGCCCAACGTTCCGATGTAAAATCTCTAAAAAAAGAAAAAGCTTGGTCTGATGAAGCTAATTTCCCTGAAGATTTAAAAGAAAAAGTTTTTATAAAACATATAAAAGGTCCATTATTTTTTGGCTCTACCAGTGATTTTCAACAGCTCATTAAACAGATTCCGGATACAGCCTCTACTATCATTATAAGGATGGGAAGAATGCCATATATAGATCAATCCGGATTGTACGCATTAGAAGACGAATTAGTTGATTTGGTTAAAGACGGTAAAAAAGTATTACTGGTAAATATTTTGGAACAACCTAAATACATGATGGAACGCATTGACATCATCCCCGATTTAATACCTAAAGAACAAATTTTCGCCAACTTTGATATTTGTATAGCTTGGATAAAAGAAAATAGAAATAATGAAATTTAACTATTAAAAACGAATAAATTTAACCAGATGAAAACACAAACAAAATTTATACAAGATAACCTTACACCAAAAAAAGCACATCAAATTTTAGTAGAAGGCAATAAAAGATTTGCACAAAATTTAAAAGTGCAAAGAAATTTACAGGATCAAGTTTTAGAAACCAGTAAAGGGCAGTATCCGTTTGCTGTTATATTAAGTTGTATAGACTCTAGAGTACCTGCCGAGTTAGTTTATGACCAAGGAGTTGGCGACATTTTTAGCATAAGAATAGCTGGCAATATTGTTAATGAAGATGTTTTGGGATCTATGGAATACGCATGCAAAGTAGCAGGCTCCAAAATTGTAGTTGTGATGGGTCATACAAAATGCGGTGCTGTAACTGCAGCATGCCAAAATGTAAAATTGGGTAATATTACCGCCTTACTAAATAAAATAAAACCTGCAGTCAATAGTATAAAAACAGGAAAAGAATCAATGGATGATAAAGCTATTGAAGAAGTATCTAAAGTTAATGTAAAACATTCAATAGCAAGAATTAGAAAAGAAAGCCCTATACTTTTTGAAATGGAAAACCAAGGAGAAATTGAAATTGTGGGTGCATTATACGATGTTTCTAATGGAAAAGTAGAATTTTTGAGTGATTAGAAAGTAGAAATTATTCCGTTTTAAGATTGTTTTATACTGGGAAAATGTATCTTGCAAATAATAATTTGTAGTATGAACTGGGAACAATTACTCTCTTTAAAACGTTTTGGCGACACCAATAAAAGATTACGAAAAGAACAAGACGAAACACGCTTAGGTTTTGAAGTAGATTACGATCGTATTATTTTTTCTTCTGAATTTAGAAGCCTTCAAGACAAAACTCAAGTTATTCCATTATCGCAAACCGATTTTGTACACACCCGGTTAACCCACAGTTTGGAAGTAAGCGTTGTGGGAAGATCCTTAGGGAGGCAAGTAGGCTTAGAAATATTAAAAAAATATCCTCATTTAAAAGAAATTCACGGATATCAAGTTAATGATTTTGGTGCTATTGTTGCTACTGCTGCATTAGCCCACGATATAGGAAATCCACCTTTTGGACACAGTGGAGAAAAAGCAATAGGAGAATTTTTTAAAACAGGAAATGGCAAACAGTTTCAAAAGCAACTATCAGATAAGGAATACCATGATTTATGTGATTTTGAAGGAAATGCTAACGGATTTAAAATATTAACACAAAGTAGAGAAGGAAGAGATGGAGGCTTACGTTTAAGTTATGCTACTTTAGGAGCTTTTACTAAATACCCAAAAGAATCACTTCCAAAAAAGACAACTCAACATATTGCTTATAAAAAATACGGAATTTTTCAGTCGGAAAAAGAGACTTTTATAGATCTGGCAAACGAATTAGGATTAATTCAAACAAGACATGGTAAAGATATAAGTTTTATCAGACATCCACTTGCATATCTGGTAGAAGCGGCAGATGATATTTGCTACACAATTATAGATTTTGAAGACGGCATTAACTTAGGATTAATTCAAGAAGAATTTGCCTTAGAATATCTTATTAATTTGGTTAGAGACACCATTAATACCAGTAAGTATAATACATTAACCAATGTACAAGACAGAGTTAGCTATTTACGAGCTATCGCAATTAATACCTTAATAAATGAGACCGTGACTGTTTTTATGAATAACGAAGATGAAATTTTAAAAGGAAATTTTTCAACTGCATTGTTAGACAAGAGTAAGTATGAAGCTCAAATAAATGATATCATAAAAATAAGCGTCGAGAATATTTATCAATCTAAAGAAGTTATTGATAAAGAAATTGCTGGACATGAAGTGATAATAAAACTTTTAGATACATTTATCACAGCAGTTAACAATGCGTTTTATGGGGAAGCTTCGAGTTACGATAAATTGATTTTAAAACTATTGCCAAGCACAATAAATTTTAATGAAACTGAAATTTATAAAAGAATATTAAATGTATGCCATTATATTTCGCTATTATCTGATAGTCAGGCAGTATTATCGTATAAAAAATTGAAAGGATTTCAATTTAATTAAAAAAATCCTTAATTTTAGAGCGTTCAATTCTTATTTTAAACTTAAATAATTATGAAAAACAGACTATTATTTACCACAACAGTTCTTCTACTTATAGTTGTTTCTTTTTTTTTATTAAAAACAATAAAACCAAATCAAACATTGATAGTATAAGAGCACAGCATAAATTAGCATTGGAAAACAGTCCCTTTAATACCACAAAAAACCTTTCAAAAGAAGATCGTTTGTCAATGGGACTTCCGCCAAATGCTTATAATGAACGTATGTGGGAATTAACAATGGATCCACAAACAGGAAGGCCTATGCCAGAAAGACTATATGCTCTACAGAGTGAATTGAAATTACAACGGTTAGCTAAAAGAGGAGTTGGTGGAGATGCTAATAATGCTTGGGTGGAGCGTGGACCAAATAATCAAGGAGGAAGAACAAGAGCAATAATGTATGATCCAAATGACGGAACAAATAAAAGGGTTTTTGCTGGTGGAGTTAGCGGAGGCCTTTGGGTAAATAATGATATTACAAATGCAAATTCTAGTTGGACAGAAGTTAACTTGCCACAAAATTTATCTGTGTCTAGTATTGTATACGATCCAAATAATACAATGACCTTTTATGTTGGTACTGGAGAATCGTATGTTGGAGGAGCTGTAAATGGGAATGGATTATGGAAATCGGTAGATGCTGGTGTAAGTTGGGAAAGAATTTTTGGAGGAGCCACTGCAAACGGAGAAGGAGCAAAAGTTACTGTAAACTCTCCTGGGTCAATTGCAGGGGATTATGTAGCTATTCAAGCTGCTTTTGGAGCACCTCTTACATCAATTACAGGAAATTTAGTTTTGGTCAATGATGGAACGGCATCTCCTTCCGAAGGTTGTAATGCATTAACAAATGGAAGTGCTATTTCAGGTAACATTGCTGTTATAGAAAGAGGCAGTTGTACCTTTGCTTCTAAAGTTAAAAATGCTGAAAATGCTGGAGCAATAGCAGTTCTTGTTATTAACAATGTTACTGGATCACCAATAATAATGGGTGGTGGCGATTATACGATTTATATACCAGCAATAATGATTTCACAAACTGATGGACAAACCATTATGGCTGAATTAGGAAATACAGTGAATGTAACAATTCAACCTGATGTTACACCTTCATCGGGAAGTTTTAGTTCAGGGGGTATTCAACATATTAACGATATTGCTATAAGAGATGTTGGTAGTACAAGTGAAATTTATGTAGCTGCTGCAGCTTCTTTGTTTGCAGACGCTAATCCAATAGGTTTTTTAGGAACAGGAGCTTATGGCTTATATAAATCAACAGATAATGGAACAACATGGACTTTACTTACTTTACCAAATAATGGGAATAGTGCTTTAGCTCCCAATGATATCGAAATTGGACCAGATAATAAAGTTTGGGTGTCCACGACAAGAAGTTTAGTTGCGCCAGCAGATCCTGGAGGACAAGTTTTATCTTCTTCTGATGGAACAACTTTTACACTTAAACACACTATTACTAATGGAAGAAGAACTCAAATTGCTGTTTCTGCATCAAATGCAAATAAAGTTTATGTTTTGGCACAATTGACTTCTGGCACAAATGGTGTAGAAATTATACGTACAGATGATGGTTTTACCACACAAACAAGTTTAACATTGCCAAATGATGTTGATACAGGCATTTCAGCTACAGATTTTACTCGAGACCAATCTTTTTACGATTTAATGTTAGAAGTAGATCCTACAAATGATAATATAGTATATGTTGGTGGGATAGATATATTTCGAAGTTCAAATTCTGGAACCTCATGGAGTCAACTTTCTAAATGGTCAAACAATAACAATTTAGGTTCTTTAAATGTGCCTTTGGTTCATGCCGACCAACATGCATTTGTTTTCGACCCTTCAGATGCAACAAAAGCAGTAATAGGTAACGATGGAGGTGTTTTTTATGCTACATCATTATCAGGTACACAAGTAATTAATTCAAGAAATAAAGATTATAATACTGTCCAATTTTATAATGGAACTATTGATCCTGTTGATGGAGCAAATGGAGATGACTTAATTGGAGGTACACAAGATAATGGTACTCAATTTGTGCAAGACGCAACAGTTGGGATTAATGGTTTTTTTGACCCAGTAGGAGGTGATGGTGGCTATACCGAAATTGATAATGGCGGTACATATATGATACAAAGTTATCCGCGTAACAACCATCGTTTTATTAGCTACCCAGGTCTTTCTACAAGGTATTATATTACCGCCACAAAAGATGGGCTGAGCACTGATGGAAGCTTTATTAATGAGGCAGTCCTCGATACTAATTTAGATATTTTTTATTCTAATTCAAGTACAAGTACTCCAACATTCAGTATCGAGAGAACTTCTAATTTTGTCGCTGGGGCAGGAGGTATAGTCAATATTCCTCTAACAAATACGCTTTTAAATGCTTCGCCAACGGCTTTTAAAGTATCGCCGTTTACTGCTGGATCAACAAAATTATTTGTTGGATTAGAAAACGGAAAGTTGCTACGTGTTGATAATGCTGATGGTTCAGATACATGGACTAATATTACTGGAGCAAGTTTTATAGGGAGTATTTCTGATATTGAATTTGGAGAAACAGAACTGGATATATTTGTAACAATGCATAATTACGGAGTAATTAGTATTTGGTTTACAAGTAATGGTGGTTCAACCTGGATAAGCATAGAAGGTGATTTACCAGATATTCCAGTAAAATGTATTTTGCAAAATACTTTGATCCCTAATGAATTAATTATTGGTACCGATCTTGGTGTTTGGTCAACAGCAAATTATACAGTAGCAAGTCCAGTTTGGGTACAATCCTTTAATGGTATGAAAGATACAAAAGTTGTTGATCTTGATGTAAGAACATCAGACAATGTGATATTAGCAACTACTTTTGGAAGAGGATTCTTTACAAGCCAGTTTACATTAACTCCATTAGGGCTGGATGACAACAATTTTGCTAACAATTCAATTAGAGTATTCCCAACAGTATCAAACGGAGAATTTTCCATCCTTTCAAAAAATTCTTTAGGAAAGGTTGAAATGTCATTATTTACTATTACCGGACAAAAAGTTTATACCACAACTTTCGAACTCACTAACATAAAAAAGAGTTTTAATTTAAGTTTAAGTTCTGGTTTATATTTAATAAAAATAAAAGGCGATAATTTTGAGGAAACCAAAAGAGTAATTATTAAATAGAGATTAGTAAGTAGGGTTAATCCTTATGAGGCTGTTTTAGTATAGGAAGAAATATATCAAATATTACTTTTATCGATATTATTTGCTTTTTATCGATTTATTGGTTATGTTTACCCAATCTTAACCCAAAGATTTATTATAATGAAAAAAAACCTACTTGCAGCAATAGTTGTATTTTTCTTTACTTTTATTGTATTACTTATCATTAGCAATGTGTCTAATAAAAAAAACAATCAGCTTGATAAGCAATACTTTGTAGTAGGAAAATAAAAGGGAGTGAAAAAAGATTATTGCACTATGGTATTATTATAATCACAATTAGTAATTATTTGCTATTTAATTTTTTAATTATGATTAAAAATAAAAACATTCAAATGGGATTATTGGTGTTTTTTATAACATTAATAGGGTTGTTAACACTTGCTAAATTTTATCCGGAAGACCAATCTGTGACAACAGATGTAAATGCCCAAGAAAAACTAGAGATTGCTTCTAAATAGGTTGTCAATTTCTTGTTTTATACCAAGTGAATTTAGGAAAGTTTGCTCCTGCAATTCATTTATGTTTCCGTGTTCAATAAAAACATCAGGAACTCCTAGTAGTTTGATGCTATTGGTATAATTATTTTCAGAAGCAAACTCTAGAATAGCACTTCCAAATCCACCTTTAATAGAATTATCTTCAATAGTGACAATATACTTATACGTTTTAAAAATTGTATGTAATAATGCTTCGTCTAAAGGTTTTACAAAACGCATATCGTAATGTGAGATATCATTTTTATTTACCGACAATTTAATAGCCTCATTTACATTTTTGGCTATTGTACCAATACTTAAAACAGCTGAGATTTTACCTTTTTTTAATTGCACGCCTTTTCCAATTTCAATTTTAGAAAATGGTTGTTTCCAATCTATTGTTATGCCACGACCACGTGGATAACGAATTGCTATTGGACAATCTAATCCAAGTTGGGCAGTGTACATTATGTTTCTAAGTTCTACTTCGTTTCGAGGCGCAAAAACAATAAGGTTTGGAATACATCTTAAATAAGCTAAATCAAAAACACCATGATGTGTTGCGCCATCTTCTCCTACTAAACCAGCGCGATCCAAACAAAAAATAACAGGAAGCTTTTGCAAAGCAACGTCATGAATTACCTGGTCGTAGGCACGTTGTAAAAATGTAGAGTAGATATTACAAAACGGAATTAATCCTTGAGTTGTCATTCCTGCTGCAAGAGTTACTGCATGTTGTTCGGCGATTCCTACATCAAAAGCGCGATCGGGAATTTGTTCCATCATGTATTTTAAAGAACTTCCTGTTGGCATTGCAGGAGTAATACCAACAATCTTTTTATTTTTTTTGGCAAGCTCAACTATAGTATATCCAAAAACATCCTGATATTTTGGTGGCTGTTGAATAAAGCCAGATTTGGAAAGAATTTCTCCTGTCTTAGCATCAAATTTCCCTGGAGCATGATATTTTACCTGATTGTCTTCAGCTTGTTTTAAACCTTTCCCTTTTGTGGTAATAAGATGAAGAAATTTAGGACCTCTTATAGATTTAAGACGCTCCAATTCCGAAATAACTTTATAAATATCATGACCATCTATTGGACCAGAATAATTAAAATTTAAAGCTTCAAAAATATTATCTTGTTTTTGAGTGCCATTATTCACATTGGTTAAATATTGCTTTAAGGCACCAACACTTGGGTCAATGCCAATGGCATTATCGTTTAATATTACTAATAAATTAGCATCGGTAACTCCTGCATGATTTAAGCCTTCAAAAGCCATTCCGCTAGCAATAGAGGCATCTCCAATTATTGCAATATGGTGTTTTTTTAAATCACCTTTAAGTTTTGAAGCGATCGCCATTCCTAATGCTGCCGAAATAGAAGTTGAAGAGTGACCAACTCCAAAAGTATCATACTCACTTTCACTACGTTTTGGGAAACCACTAATGCCACCAAATTGTCTGTTGGTATGAAAAATGTCTTTTCTCCCGGTTAATATTTTATGTCCGTAGGCTTGATGCCCAACATCCCAAATCAATAAATCTTCAGGAGTATTAAATACATAGTGTAAAGCAATAGTAAGTTCAACGACTCCAAGACTTGCTCCTAAATGTCCTTCTTTTGTTGCTACTATATTTATAATAAATTCGCGTAATTCTAGGGCGAGTAGAGGTAAGTCATCTTTGTTTAATTGACGCAAGTCTTTTGGCGAGTTTATATTATTCAGTAAATTATACATTCGATTACAAATGTACAAGATGAAATTGTATTTTTGACATTATGGAAAATCCTTTTGATGATATTTATTTTATGAAAAAAGCACTTCAAGAAGCGGAAGCTGCTTTTGATAAAGGTGAAATTCCTATTGGTGCTGTTATTGTTATAGAAAATAGAATTATTGCCAGAACACATAATTTAACCGAGACTCTAAACGATGTTACAGCTCATGCCGAAATGCAAGCCATTACAGCTGCTGCAAACTTTTTAGGGGGAAAATATCTTAAAAATTGCACCATGTTTGTTACATTAGAACCTTGCCAAATGTGTGCAGGAGCTTTGTATTGGAGTCAGATTAGTAATATTGTTTTTGGAGCAAAAGATGAGCAACGAGGTTGTGGCGTTATGGGAACAACATTACATCCAAAGACTAAAATAAAAGGGGGTATTATGGCTGAAGAAGCTTCGAAATTAATGAAACGTTTTTTTGTTGAGAAACGTAATTTGAATTAAACAAAGAGTTTTACTTACTCTCATGATTCCGCATTTTATCAAGATTTTCTTTAGTAAGCATATAATCTTTTACATCTTTACCTTTCCATCTGTAATAAGAAAATAAAGGGAATACTATAATAAATAAACTTACTACACCAAACCCAATAAGTTTTTCAGTATAAGATACATCTAAAAAATAGCCTGCAATAATGCTTCCTAAGGATGCTATAAATAAAATAATGATAAGATATTTCATTATTACTTGGTAAAATTAATAAGTTGCCGTCTGTATGCAGTAAGTAAACGTGATTTTGAAATAAACCCGTAATATTTACCGTCTTTTATTACTACCAGATTCCAGGCACCGCTTCCTTTAAATTTATTTAAAATATCTTCGGCTGAATCTTTTTTATAATAAATAATATCAGAAGCACTATGCATTAAGCTCCTAACTTTTACAGTATCATATAAATCTTTATCAAACATAATACTCCTGATGTCATTTAGTGTTAAGATTCCTAAAAATTCATTCTCTTCATTTACGACTGGAAAATGATTCCGCGACGATTTTGCAACTGCATTTTTAACAACCTCGCCTAAACTCATTTCAGGATAAAGCGAAATAAAATTTGTTTCAATTACTTTATCAATGTTTAACGACATTAACACATTTTTGTCTTTATCGTGAGTAATGAGTTCCCCTCGCTTGGCTAATTCCGACACATATATATTATGAGGAATATAGTGTTTAGTAATTAAAAAAGAAATTGAAGCCACAATCATTAACGGTATAAAAAGCTCATAACCGCCAGTAATTTCAGCAATTAAAAATATGGCTGTTAATGGTGCTTGTAAAACACCTGCCATTAATCCTGCCATACCCACCATAGCAAAATTTGTTAAAGATAGTTGGTGGTTAAACACATTGCTGTAATTAATAATTAAAGCAAGTACATAACCAGAAATACTGCCTGTAAAAAGGGTAGGTGCAAAAACGCCACCAACACCACCTGCTCCAAATGTTATGGACATAGCAATAACTTTAAAGGTAACCAAACCAACAAGAAGCATAATAACAATCCAAACATTATCTGAAACTATATTAAAAATATTATTAGTGGTAACTTCAGCAATATTCCCTCTTAAAACATTATTAATAGTTTCAAACCCTTCACCAAAAAGAGGCGGAATAAAAAACACAATTACTCCTATTATACTACCTCCAATTAACAGTCGTTTATAAGGGCTTTTAAATCGTTTAAAAAAAGTATCAACTGCAAAGTACACTTTGCTAAAGTAAATAGAAGCCATTGCCGAAGATATGCCAAGAAGGATATAAAATAAAACATCATTTAACTCAAACTTATCTTGTATTTGAAAATGAAGTAATACATCATCTCCAAAAAAGAAATATGAGGTTAATACTGCCGAAATTGAAGCTAATAGTAAAGGAATCATTGAAGCAATAGTGAGTTCTAAACTAAAAATTTCTACAGCAAATATAATTGCTGCAATAGGTGCTTTAAATATTGAGGACATTGCTCCTGCGGCTGCACAGCCAATAAGTAATGTTCTTGCGGTTTGATTCAGGTGAAATAATCGTGCAAAATTAGAACCTAATGCTGCTCCTGTTGCTACGGTTGGTCCTTCCAGCCCAACAGATCCGCCAAACCCAACAGTTAATGGAGCTGTTAAAAGCGATGCCCACATTTGGTGCCTTGGCATGATTCCTTTTTGTTTTGAAATAGCATATAACGTAGAAGGAATGCCATGACCAACTTTTTTATTTATGATATATTTTATGGTAAGGAAAACTAGCAGTAAGCCAATAATTGGAAATATAAAATAAAATGCCTGATGTATGTTTTTTATAAACTCGCCTTCTAGTAATTGTTGAATAAAATGTGTTAGGTTTTTTAAAGCGACAGCTCCAAGACCTGCTAACAATCCAATTACTATACTTAAGATATAAATAAATTGCCTATCGGGAATATGTTTATATTTCCAAATTAAAAAGCGGGTTAATCGTGTTTTTTTTGGCATGAAAAACTTATATAATGTCTGTTCGAGCGCATTCCAGAACTAAAAATAAAGTGAAATAAATACGTCTCGACTGCGCTCGACGAGACAATATTAAATATTAATCTACAATTTTAAATTAAGTTTTAAACTTAACTCTTTTAATTGAGCATCATCAATTGGTGCAGGTGCGTCTATCATTACATCTCGACCTGAATTATTTTTAGGAAACGCAATAAAATCTCTAATGGTTTCTTGACCTCCAAGTATTGCAACCAATCTGTCCAATCCAAAAGCTATTCCTCCATGTGGTGGCGCACCATATTCAAAGGCATTCATTAAAAAGCCAAATTGTGCATTAGCTTCTTCTTTTGTAAAACCTAAATAATCGAACATTAAGGCTTGTGTTTTTTTGTCGTGAATTCTTATAGAACCTCCTCCGATTTCATTTCCGTTTAGAACCAAATCGTAAGCATTGGCTTTCACTTCTCCTGGATTTGTTTTTAATAATTCTAATTGCCCTGGTTTTGGTGATGTAAATGGATGATGCATCGCATGATAACGTTTTGTATCTTCGTCCCATTCTAAAAGCGGAAAGTCAGTAATCCAAAGTGGTGCAAACTCTTTAGGATTACGTAAGCCTAAACGTTCTGCCAGTTCCATACGCAACGCACTTAATTGCGTTCTTACTTTAGTTGCATCACCTGAAAGCACACAAATTAAATCTCCTTTTTTAGCTCCTGTAACTTCAGCCCATTTTGCTAAATCGTCTTGGTCATAAAATTTATCTACTGAAGATTTATAACTACCATCGTCATTACAGCGTACATAAACCATTCCAAGAGCACCTACTTGTGGTCGCTTAACCCAGTCAATAAGTTTATCGATGTCTTTTCTTGAATATTCGTTTCCGTTAGGCACAGCAATACCAACCACCAATTCAGCTTGATTAAAAACATTAAAATCTTTATGTTGTGCAACAGCATTTAGTTCGCCAAATTCCATTCCAAATCTAATGTCTGGTTTATCGTTTCCATAACGTTGCATGGTTTCTTCATAGGTCATTCTTGGGAATTTATCAACGGTTACGCCATTAACTTCTTTTAGTAAATAGCCTATTAAGCCTTCAAAAACATTTAAAATATCCTCTTGTTCAACAAACGCCATTTCACAATCTATTTGAGTGAATTCAGGTTGTCTGTCTGCACGTAAATCTTCGTCTCTAAAACATTTTACAATCTGAAAGTATTTATCCATTCCTCCAACCATTAATAATTGTTTAAAGGTTTGAGGTGATTGAGGAAGCGCATAAAATTGACCTTTGTTCATACGAGAAGGTACAACAAAATCTCTCGCACCTTCTGGTGTGGATTTTATTAAGTAAGGTGTTTCAACTTCAATAAAGCCTTCATTCGATAAATAATTTCTAACTTCTTGAGTTACTTTAGCTCTAAAAATTAAATTGTTTTTAACAGGATTTCGTCTAATATCGAGATAACGATATTGCATACGCAACTCTTCACCACCATCAGTTTTATCTTCGATAGTAAATGGCGGTGTTTTTGATTTATTTAAGATAGTTAATTCTGAAACTAAAATTTCAATATCACCTGTTGGAAGATTAGGGTTTTTTGAAACACGTTCAATAACAGTTCCTTTTACTTGAATAACAAATTCACGACCAAGTGTTTTGGCTTGTTCCATTAGAGTTTGAGAAGAACGTTCTTCATCAAAAATAAGCTGCGTTATTCCATAGCGATCACGAAGATCTATCCAAAGCATGAATCCTTTATCACGCGTTTTTTGCACCCAACCAGCAAGAGTAACTTCTTTATTGATATGTGAATCTCTTAATTCACCACAAGTATGGCTTCTAAACATATTATAGAAATGTTAAGATGCAAATTTAAGGAAATAGTGATTAGATATATTGAATTAAATACATTTTTTAAACCATTTTATTACACTTATATTAGCTTATCGTAATTAAATCCTTTTCAGATAAATGTTTAATCAAAAATATATTTACTGGATATCTACAATTTTATTGTTTAGTATGCTGATACTTACAGGTATCTTATATGTTGTGTGTTACGATATGCTTGTGGATTATTTTATGCTTTATGGTTACCCCATTTACATTATTTATCCTTTGGCTTTTTTTAAAATTGTTGGCTCAATAATTATTTTAACTAATAAAAACAAGTTCCTTAAAGAATTGGCTTATGCAGGGTTTTTCTTTAATTTTATATTGGCATTTTTTGCTCATTATATGGTAAACGAGTTTGATCCATTTCCTACTATTTCTTTAATATTACTTTTCATCTCTTATTTTACAGGCAAAAAAATTCGTCCTTAATAGCATAATTTTCAATATTCCTTTTTCTTAATAATTTGGGTAGAATTAAGTATCTTTTATTATAGAACAGACAAAATAAATAACTAAAAACGTTGATTTTAACATTTTTTTTAGTTTTTTT
>JADFSQ010000208.1 GCA_022560715.1 Bacteroidota bacterium | reverse complement strand
ATGTTAATTCCTAAAAGTGACGAATCCATATGATAGAAGGAATCAGCATTTACGAAATATTAACCTTAACCTCTATCTTATTTTTTATTGGTATTTACGGGTTTATTACAAGAAAGAATTTGATTTCAATTTTAATTTCAGTAGAATTGATTTTGAATGCTTCAGTTGTAAACTTTGTTGTTATCAACAAGTATTTATATCCCGATATATTACAAGGTGTTTTTGTTTCAATTTTCATTATAGCAATTGCTGCTGCCGAAACTGCATTAGCTGTTTCAATAATAATAAACCTTTACAGGCAAATCAGTTCTGTAGAAGTTAAAGACACCGAAATAATGAAGTATTAATATTATGAATTTTAGTTATACCATATTAATACCATTAATTCCATTGGCTGTATTTCTACTGTTAGGGATTTTTAATAAGAAAATTAAACCCGCTGTTTCTGGTTA
Organism: Bacteroidota bacterium; assembly: GCA_022560715.1. Classification (GTDB taxonomy): domain Bacteria; phylum Bacteroidota; class Bacteroidia; order Flavobacteriales; family Flavobacteriaceae; genus PRS1. The sequence goes on along the minus strand of JADFSQ010000208.1, from coordinate 4,201 downwards.
CATTGGTGTGTTTGGTTTATTGGCATCAACCCTATTGTCATTCTATACTGCTTATCAATACTTTTTTGTAATTGGTAAAGTTGATGGTGTTTACCAAACTTTTGTTGAAAAAACTGTTTGGATGCATTTTACCGAAACGCTACACATTGATATGGGAATTTTAATCGACCCCATTTCTATAATGATGCTTATTGTGGTTTCTGTTGTATCATTAATGGTTAATATTTATAGTATAGGATACATGAAAGGTGATGATGGATGTACCAGATTTTTCGCTTTTTTAGGATTGTTTTCTTTTTCCATGTATGGATTAGTGTTAGCAACAAATCTCTTTCAAATTTATATTTTTTGGGAATTGGTTGGCGTGTCATCCTATTTATTAATTGGATATTATTATACAAAACCATCAGCAGTAGCTGCTGCAAAAAAAGCTTTTATAGTTACACGATTTGCCGATTTAGGATTCTTAATAGGAATCTTAATAATAGGGTATTATACAGGCACATTCGATTTTGAAACCTTAAATAATCCTGAAGGAAGTGCCATTTTAAATTGGGCTTCAACGTCATTTATGGGATTATCAGCTATCACTTGGGCGTTGATATTAATATTTATTGGTGGTGCAGGTAAATCGGCTATGATGCCATTTCATATATGGTTGCCAGATGCCATGGAAGGTCCTACACCTGTTTCTGCACTAATTCATGCAGCTACTATGGTGGTGGCAGGTATTTTTTTAGTAGCGCGACTATTTCCCATGTACTATTTTGTCGAACATGGATTTGCACTAAATATTGTAGCCTACGTTGGCGCTATTTCATCATTATTTGCTGCAATTATTGCCATTACTCAAACCGATATTAAACGAGTCTTAGCATATTCAACGATGTCGCAATTAGGCTATATGATGTTCGCTTTAGGGGTTTCAGGATACGATGGACATGATGGTGTAGGTTATATGGCTTCTATGTTTCATTTGTTTACGCACGCCATGTTTAAAGCATTATTGTTTTTAGCTGCTGGTTCTATTATTCACGCTGTACACAGTAATTATTTAAAAGACATGGGAGGATTACGAAAATATATGCCAATTACACATATTACGTTTTTAATTGCTGCTTTGGCAATTTCCGGAATACCACCATTCGCAGGGTTTTGGAGTAAAGATGAAATTTTAGTGGCGGCTTTTCAGCACAATAAATTGATTTATTATATAGGAGTTGCTGTCGCTGGACTTACCGCATTTTATATGTTTCGGATTTACTTCGGAATTTTTTGGGGAAAAGACAGAGAATACAAACACAAACCGAAAGAGTCTCCGCTATCAATGACATTTCCCCTTATGTTTTTAGCATTAATGAGTATCGTTGGTGGATTTATTCCCTTTAGTGATTTTGTAACTCCAGATAAAGCCGGGTTTGAAGCACATTTGAATTATCCTTTAGCAGCAATTGCCGTTGGAGTCGGGTTAACAGGAATTATTATTGCTTGGGTATTCTATAAAAAGGAAAATAATCTTGCAGAAAAATTTGCTAACGCTTTTGGCATTTTTTACAAATGGACTTATGATAAATTTTATTTCGATGAATTATACCTGTTTATCACTAAAAAAATAATATTTAAAAGAATATCAGCACCTATTGCTTGGTTCGATAAAAAAGTTGTGGATGGAACGATGGTTGGCATAGGAAACAAAACCGTTCAAGCTTCCGAAAAAATAAAAGGAATACAATCAGGAAAAGTACAAGATTATGCTTTTGCATTTGTTGGAGGAGTTGTAGTACTTGCATTAGTATTTATTTATTTATGGAAACAATAAAAATACATTGTGGACTTTGTGTAAAAACTTTGTGTCCTTTGTGGTTAAAATTAGTTTAATCTCTAACCACAAAGAACACCAAGAAGGCACAAAGGTCACAAAGAAATATGGTTCTAATAATAAACAACATAAAGCTTGTTATTTGGAATTTGAATATTGAAATTTTTTAAAGAATATGGATATTTTATCACTTTTTATAACTGTACCAATACTAACCATTTTAATCTTAGTTTTTACTAAAGGATTAAAACAGGCACGACAAGTTTCAATGGTTGGTAGTATTATCCAGTTTGGAATGGCAATCAATCTTGTTTTTGCTTATTTTAAAGAAAGAGCTGTTAATGATGCTATTATGGTTTTTACCAAAGATGTTGTTTGGTACGAACAATTCAATATTCACTATAATATTGGTGTTGATGGAATCTCGGTGGCTTTATTATTATTAACCTCAATAGTGGTACTGGCAGGAGTTTTCATATCATGGAAGATGAAAGATTTGCCTAAAGAATTCTTTATTTCACTCATCGTACTTTCTATTGGAGTTTATGGTTTCTTTATTTCTCTCGATCTGTTTATGATGTTTGTTTTCTTTGAAATAGCCGTGATTCCCATGTACTTATTAATTGGTATTTGGGGATCAGGTCCTAAAGAACATTCGGCAATGAAATTAACCTTAATGTTAATGGGAGCTTCGGCAGTGTTGTTAGTTGCAATTTTAGGAATTTACTTTAATTCAAATGCAGATGGAGGTCCTTTAACATTCAATATTTTAGAAATTGCTCAGGTAAATATTCCTATAGAAGCTCAAAAAATATTTTTCCCATTAACTTTTATTGGCTTCGCGGTTATTGGAGCATTATTCCCATTTCACACATGGTCACCAGATGGTCATGCCTCTGCACCAACAGCTGTTTCAATGCTACATGCTGGTGTATTAATGAAATTAGGCGGTTATGGTATATTTAGAGTAGCAATGTTTTTATTGCCTGAAGGTGCTCTGCATTGGTCTTGGTTCTTTATTATTTTAGCAACAATAGGAGTAATTTATGGTGCATTCGCTGCAATTAAACAAACCGATTTAAAATACATCAATGCATATTCATCAGTGAGTCATTTAAGCTTGGTTTTATTCGCATTATTAATGCTGAATAAAACAGCGTGGAATGGAGCTATAATACAATCACTATCTCATGGTTTTATGACAGCATTATTCTTTGCATTAATCGGGATGATTTACGAAAGAACTCACACAAGAGATGTTACTAGGTTAGGGGGTTTATTAAAAGTACTTCCTTTCATTTCTGTTATATATGTTATTGCTGGTTTAGCCTCATTAGGCTTGCCAGGATTTAGTGGTTTTATTGCAGAAATGAACATTTTTGTAGGTGCATTTCAACATGACAATATGTTCTATAGAGTTGCGACTATTATTTCTGTTTCTGCAATTTTGGTAACGGCTGTTTATATTTTGCGTGTCGTTGGAATTATGCTAATGGGACCAGTAAAAAACGAAGCGTATCTGAATTTAGAAAAAGTAACCTGGTATGAAAAAACAGGGATACTATTATTATTAATTCCAATTGTAGGAATAGGTGTAGCACCTCTTTGGTTAAGTAATATGATTTTGGAAAGTTTACAACCCTTTATTCAAGGAGTGTTGAAATAGAGTCTGAAGACAAGAGTTAAGAGGCTAAAGAGAAATGTGAAATATTGAAGTGAATTTCTTGGTTTACTTTGTGTAATAACTTAGTGTTCTTAGTGGTTAAATAATTGGTTTGCTAACCACAAAGTTCTTTAAGAAGGCACAAAGCATCACAAAGAAATATTAACAATTAGTAGTTATGGCTATTTCATTTAAATTAAAAAACAGAGAATAATGAATATTGGTAGTTTTCTATTAATGAGACAAGAAATTTTATTGTTAGCAATTATTTTATTGCTAATTATCTGTGAAATTTTTATATCTCAAAACATTGCCTCAACACTGAACTCCACAAACCCCAAGCCGTTCAGGCCATCACCAGGCGATTCCGGATTCTGCCACACGAACTCCAGTACTGATACTTTCACCATGACACAAGCCTGATATGATGACAAAAAGAGATATCATGCCGCATGATGACATCGCATCATCTTGAACCGTTACAGAAAAGATCTTTCCGCAATAATATTACTATCATCCGTAAAATAAAACTCGCTGCGTGGATGGCGGTAGATACATTGTTTAAACTATATTTATAGCGCCTCTTAAATGAAGCGCTACAGATCGATATAAAATCGCATTCGGTACTATATATAACATAATATTATATACTTGCGTGCTTAGGTGAATCGATTGCAATCACTGATCCTCCATCTTAACGCCGAACTTATTCATAAGTT